>NZ_BAAILO010000093.1:62736-63482 GCF_054589115.1 Cupriavidus sp. 8B
ATGCCGCCGTGCTGTCGCTGGCGGAACTAATACACCGCGGCGCGCAGATCAGCATTGACCTTACGTCGCGCCGGGCCATGCGACGTGCCAGGCGTGGCCGCAAGACGCGGTATCGTGCCGCTCGTTTCGATAACCGCCGCAGGCCGGTAGGCTGGCTAGCGCCGAGCCTACAACACCGTGTGCAGACCACGATGGCCTGGGTCCGTCGCTTGCGCGCACTCGCCCCGATCACCGCCATCAGCACCGAACTCGTCCGCTTCGACATGCAGGCGATGCAGAACGCCGAGATCTCCGGCGTCGAGTATCAGCAGGGCGAACTGGCCGGCTATGAGGTCCGCGAATACCTACTAGAGAAATGGGGCCGGCAGTGCGCGTACTGCGATGCCCGCGATATGCCGCTGGAATTGGAACATATCGATGCCCGGGCAAACGGAGGCTCGAATCGGGTCTCCAATCTGGCACTGGCTTGCGTGCCTTGCAATAGGAAGAAGGCCGCTCGCCCGCTCTCTGATTTCCTGCGCAAGGACCCGGAGCGCCTCAGACGCATTCTGGCAAAGGCGAAGGCCCCGCTTCGCGACGCTGCTGCCGTCAATTCGACCCGGTGGGCGCTGTACAACGCGCTGAAGACCACGGGGCTTTCAGTGGAGACCGGGTCGGGTGGCCGGACGAAGTACAACCGCCGACGCTTCGATCTGCCAAAGACGCACGCGCTGGACGCGGCGTGTGTTGGGGTGGTCGACTCAGTT
>NZ_BAAILO010000094.1:0-649 GCF_054589115.1 Cupriavidus sp. 8B
TCTCTTCCAGTACTGGAAGCAGGCGTCGACCGCCGAGAGGACTTCAGCGAGTGTGGCGAAGTACCGGTTATGTAGCACCAGACGTCGTGTCAGCTTCCAGACGCGTTCGATAGGCGCCAATTGCGGACTGTATGGCGGGAGGAACAACAGCGTCAGGTGCCGCCTGTACTTGCGCAGTAGCGGCCTGAGCAGGATGGCATGGTGGTACCTGGCGTTGTCCAGCACGACGACGATGCGCTTGCCGCGACGTCGATGGCGCAGTAGCTGGCGCAGAAAGGACGCAAACGTTTCTGCGTTGAAGACAGGGCATGCCTGCCAGACGAAGCGGCCTGTGCTCAAGCTGACGGCGCCAAAGCACGCCACCGACTTGCGCGTCGGCGCATGCATCAACACCGGGTCGCGGAGTTCCGGGGCCACCCACATGCGACAGCGCGATCCGTGTTGCTGGAAATGGCATTCGTCCAGGCTCCATAGCTCAATGTCGTCGCGCCTTGCCAGTCGCCGCAGTTTTTTTTACCGCCGCAACGCGAACGGGATCAGACTGAGCGACCTGCGGGCGCGGCTTGCGCAGCCGAAAGCCCATCTGGCGAAACAGCCGCTGGCACTGACGCACGCCCAGCTTGATGCCATAGCGCTGACGCAAGTGCTC
>NZ_BAAILO010000095.1:0-10163 GCF_054589115.1 Cupriavidus sp. 8B
AGCATCGTACATTACTTCGAATATTGCAACACGTTCAACCGATATATCGAGGTCTACACCAATCAATGGATAATGTAGCCCTAGCCTTCAATTCGCTCGGCTGCGTGTCGCGAGAGAATCCAGAAGACGGCCGCGCCCGAGTTGGTCAGCGCAGTAAAGGCGGGCGTGATTTCTATCAACGCTGCGGCTGCCGTAGCCTCCTTGCCGGGCGAGAAGCAGGTAGCGGCTGTTGCTGGGGGCAAGAAGGAGCTACGCCAGGTGGTGAGACAGGTGCGCGAGGCCCGCGTGCCGCCCAGGCCTGAACCGGCGTCCCCACCCAGCGACGCCACACCCGATCAACTTGCGATTCACCGCCTGACGCTGTTGGTTACAGAGCTCACAGACGAGCGCGATCAGTTGAAGAAAAAGGTGCAGCACTTGATGATTGCACTCGCAGAGGCCTGCGTTGGGCAATAGTTATGCTGCGCATAATCTTATGACCGGCCACCGCGTCATGGCTCACCGTTGGCCACAATATAGAGCACACCGTGACGCAGGTCAGGCTCAGGTAGATAAGTGGGAGCAAGGTATCAGTCAGCAGAACCCATGTTGACGGCTCCGGCATGGCATCGGAGCGGTGGACGAGCGCCGGATGTTATGGCATCACGGCTTACGAGCCGATGTCAGAAGTGGTAGCCTCGATCCCGCCAGTACTGCCAATCGGCAATGGCCTGCTGCGTCATCTCGTCGCTCGCCAGTGGCACGAGTTGCGCGAGTGGTACAGCAAGCTTGCGCTTGTTCCATCGTATCCACACAAAGGCTTCGGACTCGCAGACGTCCTCCGGCGCCATTGCGATCACCTGAACCCGATCGCCGGGACTGAGCGGCGAGGTTGGCAATCTCTTGCGAACCTCAGCTTCAAATGGAACGGTGAGTCGCTCCTCCAGGTAGTAATACCACGCCATAGACCGCTCCTCTGGGCTGTATGCGTCGACGACCACCTCCATCTCGATTCGCTGTTCGCGGTCTGGCTCGATCTTGCGTTTAGGCATGTTTTTCGTATTGATGTCGATGGAATCTCAGAGGTCGACGACCTTGCGCAGAAGAGCAAACGAGACACGCCAATGACCCTCATCGGGATTGCACTGCACAGAAGCAGTCTTCTGGTTGATGCGTACGATGGTGCCGATGCGCTCAGCGCGTTGGGCACGCGGCGGCGGTGCTGTCGCTTGCGGTGGTTGTTGAGCCGCGACGGTGGTATCGGCGATGATGGCGGCATAGGGTAAGGCGCAGCGTCGGCGCGTACCTGCATCCTCGATCACGGCCTGGATCTGCCGCAACTCGAGGATACGGCCCTGCCGCAGCGGCTGAATGAGATCATCGGCGAGTAGCTGACGGTCATGCCGAAATGCAGGTGCCGGCGGCTCTCCAGGGCACTGGTCGACGCGGCCCAGGCCGCCCAGCCGGGTCAGGTCACCAAGTCGTTTCGGTGACCGCTCGCCTGGCGCATCGCATTGCCGCGTTCTTCAGGACGTCAGGCCTCTGGCGCGGAGCCAATTCAGCCACGCTTGATCTTCGATCTCGTACGACCCTCGCGACTCTTTCCATACGATCTCGCGCTCACGAAGGGCGTCAATCGCATTTTGAACCGTCCCAGCGCTGACGCTCACATGATCCGGCACAAGGGCCTTGTACGCGGAAATGGCGCTCTCTCCGAAGGGAGAGAATTGACCATCCTTGCCAGCCATGACGCGCACTACCGCCTGCTGAAGTGGCGACAATGATGTGAAGTCGCTTTCGACGTCATGCCACAAGCGCTCTTGGACGAGCGTCGCGTCATCCTTGAGCCGGGTACTGAGGTTTGGCGATTCGTTCGCCAGTGCGATCGTGCCTATCAGGTGCCGCAGCATCTCCGGGCGATGCCCGACCATCACGAAGGCTTCGTAGACGGCCTCCGGCTCAAACTGATTGCCCGCGGCGAGCGCCCGGTTCACGCTCTTGGTAAATTCGTCGGTAAAGTTTCTATCGAGCAGCGGGAATGGCGCCACCTGGGAGCCGTAGAACGGCATGCGCGAATTCATGACCAGGTGCGCGAGTTTGTCCCGGCTTGAGCCGGTGAAGACCAGCATGAGGTCCGGGGCCTTGCCCGAAACGTTCATCGCGTCGCGCGCCGCCTTCAGGCCGAACATTGCCTCCACGCCCTTCTCCGTGGTCAGAGCATGCTGCGCTTCATCAACGATCAAGAGAACCGGTTTCTTGGCGGCCTTGCGCAGCGCCTCAAGGGTCTGCGTGAGCGTGACGCCCGCTGGCAATCCCGTGGCGGTGAGGTCTAACCCAAGGGTGCCCATGACGGTGACCTTGGTGAGGCCGACGGCCTTTGCGGCTTTGCCCACGACACCGGCGTGATCGGCAATTTTGTGCTTGATGGCGTCGGCGATCAGTTCGCCCGGGTCGTGCGCCTTGTTCGACCATAAGTCGACATACACGGTGACCCAGCCGCGCTGCTCGGCGGCCGGCGTAAGGTCCTCGCGCAGGAACGTGGACTTCCCTACCCGACGCGGCGCCGCGAGGAACAGGCCCGAGCGGGCATCCTGGATTCCCTCCCCGGCCAAGGCTGCGCAGAAGCTTGCCGCCAACGCGGGGCGGCGAAAGGTGTAACGTTCGGAGGCGGCGGACGGCTCGGACATGTGTCTTCCTGGTGCGATTATCAGCATTTATCCTATCTTGATAATTTATCCTTTGCAAATAAATAATGATAAATGACCGATGAGGCATATGCGCTCGAGGAGCGGGCGTCTTGGCGCCTCCTGGGAATACCCACTTACGCGGCCAGCAGATTACGAAACGCGTTTTGCCGCCGGCGACGATATCGCGTAGTAATCCGCGATCGACCGAGGGGCGCACCTAGCCCAGGCGCCGGGTGGAAGGTCCGATAGCACTGCCTGCCGGCTCAGCGCAACGTGGCCAGTTCGCCGTTGCTGCCTTTGCTCGTGGCTCGCCAGATTGTATAAACGGTCGTTTTGAGAGCCCCCAACCCGCAGATGGCCAACCTTCCAGGTTGCCACGGTCAATTTCCGCTTGGCATCGACCAGTCCTCCACCACTAGGCGAAGGATGCGCCGGAACGCCTGGTCATTGGTCACCAGCACCGCGCCAGCCTTGGCGAGTAAGTCCCTCAAATGGCTCCAGGCCGGCGCGTGGGGCCGCCCGCTACCGTCACACAGGGGGGGGGTGAATGCGGACCGGTTAGGATTGCTGCGAGCTCAGGACTCCATACATCGGGCACGCGGCGCCTCGTCAGCATCCGCAGCGTCTTCGGAAATATGCCGATTCTGCAGGCGGCTGTGCATGGCCTCGCATCGAATCAACATTATTGCCGCAGGATCCTCTTCACCGCCGGCGATGCCAGCCTCAGCAGCGACCCGCAGATATACTTGCCGGGAGGCAACGGCGACGATCACAAGGATGGCGCCGACGCCGAAGGCTCGGACTGCAATTTGGAGGTATTGCGCCATAGCGAACTTGCACCGTATAGCAGGGGGTAATTGGCAGTGAGGCTACACGAGGATGTCTCGGGACGGTGCCAAGCCGTTGCAGGATTGACACAACCGTTCCGCCGCGGTAGGACGAATAGTGCGTTGCGTGACGCTGCATTGCGGTAAAAGAAATGTCCCGAAAAACGATCGCGGCCCTGCCGAAGGGCAAATACTGGGCCACGCCACACGCGCCCTTCGCCTTGGATGGTCCAAACGGCCATGATGAAGTCTTTCCTGGCGCCCACTGCATCAGCGACGGCAAATGGGTCACCGTCTATAAGGATGGGGAAGACGTATGGGCGTGCAATGCCGTGTATGCCGCCGCCCATTTCGACTTCGCACCGGTTCCAACCCACCCATCGCCGACGGACAACTGAGGGTCGGACCGTTCCCCAGGCCGTGGGGTCCTACAAACAGTCGAGTCCCTTTTTCGCGGACCGGGCGTTCTGTGCAGTGCCATACACGACATCACAACTGGGCTTCGTCGCTGCCCCCACTGGCCCGCCGCCGGCACCTGTCGCCACGCCGGCAGGCGACAGCGCCCGATCTCTTGCCTGCGCGCCAGCAGGGCCTCACCTCAGGCGGGCCGTTTGCTGGACTCGGTGCCACACGATATGCAGTCAGTTTGCCTGGTGGGACCGCAGGGAACGGAAGTCTTCGCAAAAGTGATGAGCACGAGCGCGCCCATGAGGTTCGACATGGCACGCAAGGCAATCAATGTCGCGCGGCGCCGGGGCCCGGATCGGCCGGGAGCCGCCCCGCGATCCTCGGGCGCGCAGGCCAAGCTACGCGAGCGCCTCTTCAACGGTTCGGGCTGCTTTCGCGATCATCTCGCGCAGCCACGCGTGACCCACGTCGTGCTCGTCGCGGCCATGCCAGACCGCACGCATGGTCTCAGTTCCAGCTTGGTACGGCGGATCTCGTCGAACTAGGTCTCCGCTCTTTGTAAGAGCCATGGCCAGGGACGCGGGCACAATGGACAGCATGTGCGTATCACGAAGCAGCGCTGGAATGGCGAGCGCGTGCGGGACGGTGACTCTCAGCCGCGGCACCTCCTTCGATTCAAGGAGCGCTTCCTGGAGACCGCGCCAAACCGGGGGCCGACTAAGCGGCAAGGCGGTGGCCTTGTTCTCCGGCGATGGAGGGATACCATCGTTCAATGTAAGACCGGAGCTGGTTATTGAGCACGGCGGTCCGGATTTGCAGCAGGTTGTGCGCGTGCCGAGGCCGCCAGGCCATCTGCTGCCGTTTGACGAACCGCTTGCTGACCACCTGGTTGACGGCTGACTCGACAAAACCTGATGCAATGGGCTCCCCATGCCGATAGCGGTCACCGTAGTTCACGATGAAGTGCCGATTGTTTTCGAGGTAGACAATGAACTCCTCGAGCTTGCCAAGGAGTTTGGCTTCCTCGGGGCTTGCCTCAGCTTCCAGATCCCAGCCCAGGCTTTCCAGTCGGCGCAACGCCGGATGGGGGCAGCCGTGCCACAGGTGCCACTTGGCGCCATGCAACGCCTTGATCAATGTCGCGTTGCTCGGGCCGTCGCTGTGTGCCGGGCGGCCCTTGATCATCTGTTCGAGGTTCTGTACCCGCATGGCGATGTGGAACCAATCGAGAACGTACTCACCGCGGTCACCAAAGCCGAGCTGCGTAAACCGTACGGTATCCCCGCCGTCCGACAGGAAGGTGACCGGCTGATTGGGTTGCACACCTTCTCGCAGCAGGAAGTTCCACATACGATCGGCCGGTCGCCGCTCCAGCTTGTGCACGTAGGCAAAACTATGCCCGCCATCCTGATCCCGCAGGGACTTCCCGACGATCACTTCAAACCAGCCGTCCTGGCGGCGCCGGTGGCCGGCCCGCCGAAGGTAGCCGCCGTCAATGCCGACCGCGCGGACCTGACTGGGCTCCGGGATCTCAGACGAACCGACGCTCGCGGCCACCTCCGCCTGCTGCCGGGCGTCGGTGGTCTGTTCCGCTTCCAGCCGGCGACCGAGCGTGGTGACCTGGCGCCGGATTGAGCTGGCTGCCAGCACATGATCGAGCGGCAACACTTCCTGCAAGACGTTGACGGTCAGGCCATACGACATCAGCGCTGCAAACTTGACCTCGAGATACTGCAGTTCTGGACTGACCCGCTCGGCCAAGCAGTTAGCGACCGGACTGAAGGTGGGGGCGTCGCCTTGGCACAGCCGGCAGGGGTACATACAGCCTGGGACTGTCAATCGACAGTCGCCCGAACGCGCTCCGGAAGACCAAGTGATGGTGGCCTTTGCAAGCCAGCTGCGCACCGCACGTGGGACAAACGCTGGTCCGGGCAACTGCCTCGGCAACCTGTGCCGCGACCATCGTGCGCTGCAGCCGACCCAGCAATGATTTCGCCTCCTCCAGATGCAGGCCCAGCGAGCCCACATCAAGGCCGTCTCTCTCGAACTGGGCTATTTCGGTGACGGTGGCTGGCACGCCTCCATCGTCCTGCACTACAAGTTGCAAGCTGATACGCATGGCCGCCCTCCTCCCTTGGAAGCTGCGGCGACCAGTCTACCCCTCGAGCTCTCGCAACCGATCATTGACGATCTGACGGTCAAGGCGACGATCCAGCCAAGTCAGCCACCCGTCGATCTCATCGCGTAAGTCTTCCAACACGATTAGCTCCTCGCGCAGCGACTCGAGCCAATCGAGGAACTCATACTCACTGCGTTCGTCCCTGGCCTCCATATAGCTCTCGATCCCGCCCATGTCCTCTGGCGGGCAAGGCCCGCAACCGGCCACGCAACGCGGCAGCCGGCCAGGATGTTGCCGCAGCCTACGCCGCTCCACCCGTATCTCGTGGCGCCACCACGCGTTGAAGTCATACACATAGACGAAGCCTTCGTGTTCGCGGAGACGAAACGCAGTCAGTGGCAGTTCGTTTGCCGCGGTGGAGAACTGCAAGACGCCCTCATGAGCTTCGCCGTAACGCCTGCCACGAATGCTGAACGTGTGCAGATGCTCGTCGGCCCAGCCCATGACTACCTGGATGACATTGTGCAATTGTCCGAGCGTCAAGTGCTCAGGAACGAGGACGCGTCGCCAAACCGGCGGGCTCAGGCCGCTCAGAGCAATTCGAAGTTGAAGGACGGAGATCGCCGGCCCAGGAACGGAAGCCATGCGCGCATTTTAGGTGCCTCATTGGCCTCTCAGCAGTGGCCCGGTCGTCTGCCCCCGCTTTGGCGCGGTCTCCTATGACTGCTATCGGCAACCGGAAAGCCTTCGATAGGCTTGAGGCCTCTGCCCAGGAACCACGGGCCCGTTACGTAAGTTGGCGCCTTTGATAGGGCAAGCACCTGAGTCCAGCCATTTCGTGCCGAAGCAGCATCTGTGAAACGAAAATAGAGAAGGGTACGCATAGCGGCACCTCGGCTATCCGGGCACGACTGCGCTCGGAGGGTTGAGACCCATGGTGTCAACGTTGATTGGTACAGCCGGACAGGAATGCCGCGATGGCAGCGTCAGAAATCCGTTTGTAGGTGCGATAGCACCACAAGTGATGTTGATGAAGCATTGGATTGCTGCTTCGACCCGAACTAGCTCAAATCTGCAATCTGCTTGTTTTGCGGATCGAATTGACCGGGTTGCGCAGTCTTGCGACCTTCATCTGGTTGTTCACTCTGGCGCATTCTCGATGTTGTCGAGCGCTTTGTCGGGGCCAGAGGTACGGGGGCGTACTTCATGAGTGCCTTGTCGTTGCTTATGATCCGCTGTTATGTCACTTTTTAAGAATACGCTCTTGCGACTAGATTCCCAACAAGTGTTACTCAACTGGTGGGCGCCCGACCAACTCCCCTGCCAGTTGCGCCCACTGCCGAGAAAATAGCCCTCCCTGTACTTCGATGCGCTCACTTATCGCCGCGACGCCAGGTGGCCGAGAAGGATCCATAATACGAAGTCAGCATTCCTGGGCTGAAGGCACATGAGCCGATTTACGCAGGTGTTGCTTGAATATCACGAACGCAGCAAGCACCGTGTCAACAGCTACGCTCCCGGCCCCGGAGGGCTCGACTGGGCAACCCAGCCAGACCCGTTCCGGGTGTTTCAAGGCACACCGCGGATTGCTCTGCCATTGGTCGCGGACACCTTGGCCGCACGCTACAACGAGCTGCGCTGCGGCACTCTGCCTCCCGCGCAAAGATTCAGTCTTCGTACCCTGGCAATCCTGTTTGAACTTTCACTCGGCCTGTCAGCGTGCAAATCCTACGGTGCTCAGCGGTGGTCACTGCGCTGCAATCCTTCGAGCGGGAATCTGCATCCGACCGAGGGCTATCTTCTGTGTCCGGCTCTGCCTGGCTTGGCTGGCGGGGTCTACCATTACCTGAGCCGCGACCATGTACTTGAACATCGCGCTGAAGTGGATGATCCTCGATGGACCGAGGCGTTTGTAGGCGGCGGTATCCTGGTCGGCATAAGCTCGATTCACTGGCGCGAGGCGTGGAAATACGGAATGCGCGCATGGCGCTACTGCCAGCATGACTGCGGCCATGCTATCGCGGCAGTGAGTTACGCCGCGGCAGCTCTCGGCTGGCAGACGCGGCTGTTGGAGGCGGCTGCGGATGACACGTTGGCCGCATTGCTTGGATTGAACCGCCGCGAGGATTTTGGACCGGCCGAACCAGAGGTGCCAGATGCCCTGCTTTGGATCGGGAATCTTGAAGCACAGCCGGACCCTGGGTGCCTGCAGGCTGCTTTGGATAAGGCGCACTGGTACGGATACGCGAATCAACTAAGCGCGGGACATGAGAGTTGGCCGGACATCGATTCGATCCATCGCGCCACGCACAAGTCTCGTACTCGCGAACCGAGCTCGCTAGATCCGGAGCCGCACCAGTGGTCCGCGACGCCCGCCCTTGATCTGAGCTTTGCCCGAATCGCTCGGCAGCGCCGCAGCGCTGTGAGTTTCGATGGTACGACGCGCATCACCGCCGCGGCTTTTTACGCCATGCTGGCATGCCTGTTGGTACGTAGCGACACGCCACCGTGGAATACGCTGATATCTCAAGTCGCGGTGCATCCGGCGCTATTGGTGCACCGCGTGGACGATCTGGAGCCGGGCCTGTATGTGCTAGTGAGACATTCCGGGGCGCTGCCTAGCCTCAAGCAGGCTATGCGCCCAGAATGGCTGTGGCAAAAGACTGGACCGGACCATCTTCCGCTCTATTTTCTGCTGCCTTACGATTTACGCGCGGTGGCAAAGTTGATCTGTTGTCACCAGGACATCGCCGCCGATTCCTGCTTTGCGCTGGGAATGCTCGCAAATTTCGAAATCGCCCTGAAGCAACCATGGCGATATCGCCATCTTTTCTGGGAATGCGGCATCCTCGGCCAGGCGCTCTATCTTGAAGCCGAAGCATCCGGAGCGCGCGCTACGGGAATTGGCTGTTTTTTCGATGATGAAATGCACGCCATGCTGGGAATCAAAGATCACGCTTGGCAAAGCCTGTATCACTTTACCGTCGGTGGCGCCGTGGTCGATCAGCGCTTGTCTACATTTGCACCGTATGAGGATCGGCCTTGACTCGAAAGTGCTACGTTCCGATTCGTGGGACAGGAACCTTGGCAAACTGAAAGCACCGCCGTCCAGACAGCGAGCACGGTGGTATCTTTCTGCCGCCACTTGCTCCGGAGTCAGCCAAGCCTCTTCCATCAGGCTGCCGATCAGAATGTCGTCATCCAGCTTGGATCAGGCTCTCCTATCCGGGCGCGGTTTAAAGGCCAGTTCCCGGGCCATGGTTTCATAAAGCTCCCGCGCTTTAGGGGTGTTTGCCGGCGGCAACACCACCTGGATGTCCAGCAGCAGATCGCCCGGTGGATTGGCGGGAATGCCCTTGCCGCGCACGCGTAGCTCGCTGCCGCTCTGGGCGCCGGCGGGAATGCGCACCTTCAGCTCGCCCCCAGGTAAATCGATGGGCACCACCGCCCCCAGCGCCGCCTCCCATGGCGCCACCGGCAGGGTAAGGTGTAGATCGCGTCCCTTCACCTTCAGTTGGTCGTGCGGTTTGAAACGCACTTCCAGAAAAAGATCCCCCGCCGGCGCACCGCCGATCCCCGGTGCACCCTGCCCGCCCAGGCGGATGAGCTGACCTTCGCGGACGCCTTTGGGAATTTTCACGCTGAGGGTCCGGCTCCTGAGCTGCACCCCGCCCTGGGCGTCCACGCTTGGCACCTGCAGCGAAAGCTGACGGGTGGCGCCGGTAAAGGTGTCTTCCAGGTCCAGCAGCACCTCGGCGTGGTGATCCCCGCCGCGCGACGGGGACTTGCCACCGTGTGTATGGAAACCGCGGTGTCTGCGCCCCATGTGGCCAAACAGCTCGGCGAAGAAGTCGCTGAAATTGGCCTCTTCCTGGGGCGAGAAGCCCCGACCGGAGAACTCGAAGCCGGTGTCCCAGTCCGGCGGCGGACGGAACTTCTGGCCGGGCTGATGGCCTCGTCCCAATTGCTCGTACGCGGCGCGCTTTTCCGGGTCGGAGAGTACAGCATAGGCCTCGTTGAGCTCCTTCATGCGCACTTCAGCATCCGACTGCTTGGAAACGTCGGGATGGAACTTGCGCGCGAGCTTGCGGAACGCCTTCTTGATGTCCTCAGCGGTGGCATCACGTGTCACTCCCAGCGTCT
>NZ_BAAILO010000096.1:0-459 GCF_054589115.1 Cupriavidus sp. 8B
CCAGGGCATCAAAGTGAGTGATATATCATGCACACTGTAATAAGAGCATATTCGGGAGCAGGCGCTAAGGAACTCTTCGATTTGTTGGAGAGGCGCACTCCTGAGATCGAATCGCTGATGCGTTCGGTCCAAGGCTTTGTCAGCTACACACTGGCCCGAAGCGAGGATGGTGAATTTGGCTTCTCAGTTACCGTTTGCAATGACAAGACGGGGGTTGATGAAAGCAGCCAAAAGGCTAAGGATTGGATCGCACAGAACGCTGCAGGCAATGGCGCAAGTGCCCCAACGATCTCGGAGGGACTCGTGATCCTGCACGTTAAGTAGCGGCAATACGTGCTGACCCGATCGAGCGCAGAGTTGGAGGCCGTCATCGACCGAGTCGGCCCAGCACGATCACAACTTAGCTTGCACTCTCGATTCCCATGCCCGCGGCTGAACGTGTCAGCCATGTGCTATCGG
>NZ_BAAILO010000097.1:0-33474 GCF_054589115.1 Cupriavidus sp. 8B
CTTTACACCGGCAACACCTGCTCCCCCACCCCCCATACCCCCGACACCACCTTCTCCAGCCAAAACGCCCCAATGATCGTCTTGACGTCGGTAATCCGCCCCGAGCGCACCCAGTCGATCACCTGCCCCGCGGGCACGATAAACGTTTCGAGGAATTCGCCTTCATCGAGCTGCGCCGGCCCGGCGGTCAGATCCCGCGCCAGGAAGATATCGATAAACTCGGTGGAATACGAAATGACGGGATGGATGCGCGTCAGGTAATCCCAGCGCCGCGCGCTGTAGCCGGTTTCCTCGCGGAGCTCGCGCTCGCCGCAGCGCTGCGCGCCTTCCTGGGGATCCAGCTTGCCAGCAGGAAACTCAAGCATCACCTCGCCAACCGGATAGCGGTACTGCCGCTCCAGCAGCACGGTGCCGTCGTCGAACAGCGGGATCATCATCACCGCGCCGGGATGCAGCACGTATTCGCGCCCGGCATGCTTGCCGTCGGGCAGCTTGACGATATCTTGCTTGAGCGTGAGGAATTTGCCTGTGTGCAGCGTGGCGGACGCCACGCACACTTCTTTCAGGCCTTGATCGTCGCCAGCGGCGATCTCGCCGGCGTCCAGCGTGTCAATCTTGTCGCTCATGAAAGCTCCGGGTCCGGACGCGGCCGGCCCGGGCGCCTTCGCTACCCGGCCTCAGGCCGCGCGATGTTTGACGAGGTACTGCCAGGTGAAGCCCGGGAAGGCAAACACCAGCATCATGCAGGCGGTGATGGCGTAGAACTGCCAGCCCTGCGCGAAGGCGTTGCCCAGCCCCGCCTCCACGGCGAAGCCGGCCAGGCCTGCCGCCACATACCAGGTGATCAACTCGGCCAGCCTCATCCACAGCGGCTTCCTGGCGAAGCGCAGCGGAATCAGCGCAAACAGGCGCTGGTTGATAAACGGCAGGTTGGCACAGACCAATGCCAGCAAGATGACAAACCAGCCCGCCGCGGATGCACTCATATCGCTACGCCGCCGTCGTGCATCAGGACGCCAGCGAGGCGCGGATGGCCTGGTAGCACAGGTTCATCAGCGCTGCCGGGAACAGGCCCAGGGCAATGATGACCGCGCCGTTCAGGGTCAGCATCGAGCGCAGGCCCATCGACGATTCCAGCTTGACGTCGTCGGTCGGCGCGTCGAAGTACATCAGCTTGACCACGCGCAGGTAGTAGAACGCGCCGATCAGCGAGAACAGCACCGCGACCACGGCCAGCCAGGTCATGCCGCTGCGGACCACCGCCTCGAGTACGGCCAGCTTGGCGTAGAAACCCATGGTCGGCGGGATGCCGGCCAGCGAGAACATCATCACCAGCATCAGCAGCGCGTACCACGGATTCTTGCGCGACAAGCCCTTGAGGTCGTCCAGGGTCTCGGCCTCGAAATCCTTGCCGGCGCGCAGCAGGATGATGCCGAAGGTGCCCAGCGTGGTGATCACGTAGGTCACGGCGTAGAACATCGACGAACCGTAGGCGCTGGCGGCGCCGTCGGCCTTGCCGTCGGCCACGCCGGAAAGCATGCCCAGCAGCAGGAAGCCCATGTGCGAGATGGTGGAATACGCCAGCATCCGCTTCAGGTTGGTCTGCACGATGGCGGTCAGGTTGCCGATCGCCAGCGAGGCCACAGCCAGCACGACCAGCATCACTTGCCAGTCCACCGCCAGCGGCAGCAGGCCTTCCACAAGCAGGCGCAGCGCCATGGCGAAGGCGGCAAGCTTCGGTGCGCCGGCGATCAGCAGCGTCACCGCGGTCGGCGAGCCCTGGTAGATATCGGGAATCCACATGTGGAACGGCGCGGCGCCCATCTTGAACGCAATGCCCGCCACCAGGAAGACCACGCCAAAGGCCAGCATGGTGGTGTTGACGCGGCCCGACTCCACGACGCGGAACACTTGGCCGAGGTTGAGCGAACCGGTAGCACCGTACAGCATGGACATGCCGTACAGCAGGAAGCCCGAGGCCAGCGCGCCCAGCACGAAGTACTTGATGGCCGATTCGGACGTCACACGGTTATCGCGGCGCAGCGCCACCAGCGCGTAGGACGCCAGCGACAGCAGTTCCAGGCCCAGGTACAGGGTCAGGAAGTTGTTGCCGGTGATCATCACGATCTGGCCGCCGAGCGTAAACAGCGCGAGCATGTAGAACTCGCCGCTGTACATGTCGCGGTCAGCCAGGTAGCTGCGCGTATAGACCAGCGTGACGAACAGCGCGCCGGAGGCGAAGGCCGACAGCACATTGGCCATCGGATCCACCACCACCAGGTTGGTGAAGGCGTAGTGCGTCTCGCCGGCGGCGGCGTTCAGGCCGAACCACACGGTCAGCACGAGCGTGGTGAGCAGCGACAACGGATAGGCCACGCTGGACCGGGTCTTGCCGCGGGCAAGGTCGATCCAGTTGACCGCGGCGATCGCGATCGCCAGGAAAATGATTGGCGCCACAGGTGCCAATGTCGAGGACGGTTGCATGTTTGTTTCTCTCCCCGATTACAGCTTCGACTGCGCCACGTGCGACAGCAGGTTCACAACGGAGGCGTGCATCACATCGGTGAAGGGTTTCGGATACAGGCCCATATAGAGCGTCGCGATCGCCAGCAGGCCGAGCATGAAGAACTCGCGCTTGTTCAGGTCGACCAGTTCGGCCACGTGCTTGTGCACCACGTCGCCAAAAATCACGCGCTTGACCATCCACAGCGAATAGGCGGCGCCCAGGATCAGCGCGGTGGCTGCCAGCAGGCCGATCCAGAAGTTGAACTTGACCGCGCCCAGGATCACCATGAACTCGCCGACGAAACCCGAGGTGGCCGGCAAGCCGCAGTTGGCCATGCCAAAGAACACCGACAGCGCCGCGAACTTCGGCATGGTATTCACCACACCGCCGTAGTCGGCGATCTGGCGCGAGTGCACGCGGTCATACAGCACGCCGATGCAAAGGAACATGGCGCCCGAGATAAAGCCGTGGGAGATCATCTGGATGATGCCGCCCTCGATGCCGATCTCGTTGAAGATGAAGAAGCCCAGCGTGACGAAGCCCATGTGGGCGATCGACGAATACGCCACCAGCTTCTTCATGTCGGCCTGCACCATTGCGACCAGGCCGATGTAGATCACGGCGATCAGCGAGATGGTGATGATGAAGGTGGCCATGCTATGGCTGGCATCCGGCGCGATCGGCAGCGAGAACCGCAGGAAACCGTAGGCGCCCAGCTTCAGCATGATGGCGGCCAGCACCACCGAACCACCAGTCGGCGCCTCCACGTGCGCGTCCGGCAGCCAGGTGTGGACCGGCCACATCGGCACCTTGACCGCGAAGGCCAGGAAGAACGCGATGAACAGGGCGATCTGCTCGTTCATCGACAGCTTGGCCTGGTGCCATTCGAGGATGTCGAAGGTGCCGGTCTTGCTGTATAGGTACAGCAGCGCAACCAGCGTCAGCAGCGAGCCGAGCAGCGTGTAGAGGAAGAACTTGAAGGCTGCGTACACACGGTTCGGGCCGCCCCAGACGCCGATGATGATGTACATCGGGATCAGCGTGGCCTCGAAGAACACGTAGAACAGCATGCCGTTGAGCGCGCAGAACACGCCGACCATCAGGCCCGACAGGATCAGGAACGAGGCCATGTACTCGGCCACGCGCTCGGTGATCACTTCCCAGGCGGAGATCACCACGATCACCGTGATGAAGGCGGTCAGCACCACGAACCACATCGAGATGCCGTCGACACCCAGGTGGTAGCTGATGTTGAAGCGCTCGATCCAGTTCGACTTCTCGACGAACTGCATGGCAGCCGTGGAACGGTCGAAGTGCAATACCAGCGGCAGCGTCACGACGAAGCTGGCGATCGAGCCGAACAGCGACATCCAGCGGACGTAGCCGGGACTACGGTCGGAACCCGAGGCAAGGACCAGCAAGCCAAAAAAGATTGGCAGCCAGATAGCGAAAGACAGAACCATTTTCTAGTTTTCCTTACTTGGCGCTCACCGTGGCGAACGAGGTGCCGAACACCGTCATCGTCAGCAGTATCAACATGCCCAGGATCATGGCGAATGCGTAGTGATAGATGTAGCCGGATTGCAGGTAACGGCTTACCGACGCGAACCAGGCCACCACGCGCGCGGCACCGTTGACCACCAGCCCGTCGATCAGGCCCTGGTCGCCGCCCTTCCACAGGCCGGTGCCGAGCAGACGGGCACCGCGGGCAAACACGACCTGGTTGATCGCGTCCATGTAGTACTTGTTGTCGAGCAGCGCGTACAGGCCCGAGAAACGTTGCTTGATGGCAGCCGGGATGTCCGGGCGCTTCATGTAGAAGAACCAGGACAGCACCACACCGGCGATCGCCAGCCACAGCACCGGCGTGGTCAGCGAATGCAGGCCCATCGCCACCCAGCCGTGGAAGGCTTGTCCAAGCTCTTCCATCGCATGGTGGTTCTCGCCGACGTAGATCACGTCCTTGAAGGCCACGCCGTGCTTGAAGAAGTCGCCGAACAGCATCGGACCGATCGCGATGGCGCCGATCACCACCGAAGGGATCGCCAGCAGCACCAGCGGCAGCGTGACAACCCACGGCGACTCGTGCGGCTTCTCGCCCGGGGACAGGCCGTGATGATGGTCGGCCGTGACTTCCTCGTCTTCGTGGTTGCCCGCGTGATGCGCGTGGTGGTCTTCCTTGCCGAAACGCTCTTCGCCGTGGAACACCAGGAAGTACATGCGGAAGGAGTAGAACGCCGTGACGAACACGCCGGCCAGCACCGCGAAGTAAGCAAAGCCGGAGCCCGGGATATGCGACTCGGCCACGGCCTCGATGATCGAGTCCTTGGAGTAGAAGCCCGCGAAGAACGGCGTGCCGATCAGCGCCAGCGAGCCCACCAGCGAGGTGATCCAGGTGATCGGCATGTACTTGCGCAGGCCACCCATGTTGCGGATGTCCTGGTCGTGGTGCATGCCGATGATGACCGAGCCGGCCGCCAGGAACAGCAGTGCCTTGAAGAACGCGTGGGTCATCAGGTGGAACACGGCCACCGAGTAAGCCGAGGCGCCCAGGGCAACCGTCATGTAGCCGAGCTGCGACAGCGTGGAGTAAGCCACCACGCGCTTGATGTCGTTCTGGATGATGCCCAGGAAGCCCATGAACAGCGCGGTAATGGCGCCGATGACCAGCACGAACGACAGCGCGGTGTCCGACAGCTCGAACAGCGGCGACATGCGCGCGACCATGAAGATGCCGGCCGTCACCATGGTGGCGGCGTGGATCAGGGCGGAGATCGGGGTCGGGCCTTCCATCGAGTCAGGCAGCCAGACGTGCAGCGGGAACTGGGCCGACTTGCCCATGGCGCCGATGAACAGGCAGATGCAGGCGACCGTGATCATCAGCCAGTCGGTGCCCGGGAAGATCACCGTGGCGAGCTGGTCGCGCGCGGCGAAAACGTCGGTGTAGTTCATGCTGCCGCTGTAGGCCAGCAGCAGGCCGATGCCGAGAATGAAGCCGAAGTCACCCACGCGGTTGACCAGGAAGGCCTTCAGGTTGGCGAAGATGGCGGTCGGGCGGGTGTACCAGAAGCCGATCAGCAGGTAGGACACCAGGCCCACAGCTTCCCAGCCGAAGAACAGCTGCAGGAAGTTGTTGCTCATCACCAGCATCAACATCGAGAAGGTGAACAGCGAGATGTAGGCGAAGAAGCGGTTGTAGCCGGGGTCTTCGCTCATGTAGCCGACGGTGTAGATGTGCACCATCAGCGAGACGAAGCTCACCACCACCATCATCATCGCGGTCAGCGAGTCGACCAGGAAGCCCACTTCCATCTTCAGGTCGCCGATCTTCATCCACTCGTACACGGTGGCGTTGAAGCTCGCGCCGTTCATGACGTCCATCAGCACGATGATCGACAGCAGGCAGGAAATCGCCACACCGAGAATCGTCACGGTGTGGGCCAGCGTGCGGCCGGCGCGCGTCTCCGAGGAGATCATGCCGAAGAACTTGGTGCCGAACAGGCCGGCGATGGCTGCACCGGCGAGCGGTGCGAGCGGAATCGCCAGTAGCAGGTTGGGGTCGAGCGTGGTTGCCATAGGACGCTTAGTGGTGTGCGGTCGGAGAACGGTCTTGGTTCATAACGTAGCGACGGGGATCAGCCCTTGAGGGTATCCATGTCGTCCACGTTGATCGTGTCCAGGTTGCGGAACAGCACGACCAGGATTGCAAGGCCGATTGCCGATTCGGCCGCAGCCACCGTGAGGATGAAGAAAACGAAAACCTGTCCTGCCAGGTCGCCCAGATAGTGCGAAAAGGCGATGAAGTTCATATTGACCGCAAGCAGCATCAGCTCGATCGCCATCAGCAGCACGATCACGTTCTTGCGGTTCAGGAAAATACCAACGATGCTGATGGCGAACAGGATCGCACCGAGCACGAGGAAATGGGCAAGAGAGAGCACAGCGTTTCTCCGGGCTTTTAGTTCTTGTTAGCGGCAGCCGCGGCATCCGGGCTGGCTTGGGTGCCGGCACGGGCTTCGCTGGGCATCGAGACCAAGCGCACGCGGTCCTGGCGACGGGTACGCAACTGCACGCCAACGTCTTGCGCCTTGCTATCCTTGCGGTGGCGCAGCGTCAGCGCCACGGCGGCGATGATGGCCACCAGCAGAATGATGCCGGCCACTTCGAAGGCGTAGTTGTAGTCGGTGTAGATCAGCTTGCCGAGCTCGGCGGTGTTGGAGTATTCCGGGCCGTGTACCACGTTGTTCAGCGGCGTGGTCGTGCCGATGAAGTTACGCACCAGCACGGTGGCCATTTCCGCAATGATCATCGCGCCGACCACCGAGGCCAGCGGCACATAGGTCCAGAAGTCCCGTCGCAGGTGTTCGATGTCGACATCGATCATCATCACCACGAACAGGAACAGCACCATCACCGCGCCCACATACACGAGCACCAGCAGGATGGCGAGGAATTCGGCCTTCAGCAGCATCCAGATCGCGGCTGCCGTAAAAAACGCCAGCACGAGGAACAGTGCGGAGTGCACCGGGTTCTTCGCGGTGATGACTTTCAGTGCGGAGAGCACCAGCACCAGCGCAAAGACATAGAAGATGGTGGTCGTGAGTTCCATGGTCCTGTCGGATCCTCTCTGAGCCTTCCGGCACAAGCCACCCCCGGTGGCCTGCCCCTTGCGGCATCCTTTTCGTTAGCCCCGCACGGGGCCCGATTCACTATTCATTGGCAACGTCCGCCAGACTCAGCGCACGCGCCCTGTAATGCGCCTTATCAGCGGTACTTGGCGTCCGCGGCCTTGGCCGCGGCGATCTGCGGTTCGTAGCGGTCGCCCACGGCCAGCAGCATGTCCTTGGTGAAGTACAGGTCGCCGCGCTTCTCGCCGTGGTATTCGAGGATATGCGTCTCGACGATGGCGTCGACCGGGCAGGCTTCTTCGCAGAAGCCGCAGAAAATGCACTTGGTCAGGTCGATGTCATAGCGCGTGGTGCGGCGGGTACCGTCGGCGCGGGCATCGGACTCGATGGTGATGGCCACGGCCGGGCAAACCGCTTCGCACAGCTTGCAGGCGATGCAGCGCTCTTCCCCGTTGGGGTAGCGGCGCAGCGCGTGCAGGCCGCGAAAACGCGGCGACATCGGCGTTTTCTCTTCGGGGAACTGGACTGTGATCTTGCGCGCGAAGAGATAGCGCCCGGTCAGAGCCATGCCCTTGAAGAGTTCCTTCAGGAGCAGGCTGTTGAAGAAGTCCTTGATGGCGAGCAGCATGACGATTGCTTCCTAATGATTCCACAGGGCGCCGCCGAATGCGGTTGCGCCCTTGCTTTGGCCGTTCAGTGCCAGATATTCCAGGGCGACCGGATCCAGATCGCCACGATGATCAGCCAGCCCACCGTCAGCGGGATGAAGATCTTCCAGCCCAGGCGCATGATCTGGTCATAGCGGTAGCGCGGGAACGAAGCACGGATCCAGATAAACACCGACAGCAGCAGGAATACCTTGATCAGCAGCCAGAAGAAGCCCGGGACCGCATTGGTGATGAAGCTTTCGAACGGCGGCGCCCAGCCTCCCAGGAACATCAACGCGGTCATCGTCGAGATGACGATCATGTTGATGTACTCAGCCAGGAAGAACAGCGCGAAGCCCATGCCCGAGTACTCGATCATGTGGCCAGCCACGATTTCCGACTCGCCTTCCACCACGTCGAACGGGTGGCGGTTGGTTTCGGCCACGCCGGAGATGAAGTACACGCCGAACATGGGCAGCAGCGGCAGCCAGTTCCACGACAGTACGTTGATCCCCATATTGGCGAAGTAGCCGGTGTTCTGCGAGTTGACGATCGCCGACAGGTTCAGGCTGCCCGACACCATCAGCACCGTCACCAGGGCGAAGCCCATGGCGATTTCATACGACACCATCTGCGCCGCGGCGCGCATGGCGCCGATGAAGGCGTACTTGGAGTTGGAGGCCCAGCCGGCCAGGATCACGCCGTAGACGCCGACCGAGCTGATCGCCATCACGTACAGCAGGCCGGCGTTGACGTTGGCCATCACCACTTCGGCCTGGAACGGAATCACCGCCCAGATCGCCACCGCGGGCATCAGCACCATCAGCGGAGCAACCAGGTACATGCCCCGGCTGACCTGCGTGGGCATCATCACTTCCTTGAGCAGCAGCTTGAGCACGTCGGCGATCGGCTGCAGCAGGCCCAGCGGGCCGACCCGGTTCGGGCCGATACGCACGTGCATCCAGCCAATCAGCTTGCGCTCCCACAGGATCAGGTAGGCCACGCACAACAGCAGCGGCACCACAATGACCACGGCGCGAATCAGGATCCACAGCGGCGTCCAGGCGCCGCCGAAGAGATTCTGTCCTTGCGAGGTAATCCAGTCGATCATGTTTCTTTCTCGCTCTTCTTATGCCGTGGCCGCCGGCTCGGCCGCGCCTTTCGCGGTGGCGGCCAGGTCGATGGCTTTCTCTACGGTGACGGTGCCGAACGGTGCGCCCAGCGTGGTCGCGGCAACGGTGCCGGCGGACACGCGCACGGTGCCGGCAGGCAACGCGGCTTCGAGGGCGGCCGGCAGCACCACGCTGCCCTGCCCTTGCGTCACGCGCACCGGGTCGCCAGCCTGCACGCCCAGCGAGGCGAACAGGTCGGCCGACAGGCCGGCTTGCATGGCGCGGCGCGCGGCTGCGGACAGCTGCAGCGAATCGGCACGGCGCACGATCGGGTCGGCGTGGTAGATCGGCACATCGGCGATGCGTTCGATCCCACCTGCCGCCCGGGCGGTCACGCGGATGGCCGCGTCGGTGCCGTTGTTCAGTTGCGGTGCGACCGGCTTGGCCAGCACTTCGTCGCGCACGCTCTCGGCGGTCTCGAAGTCGAAGCCAGGCACGTCCAGCAGGTTGCCCAGCACGCGCAGCACCTTCCAGCCCGGACGCGAATCGCCCAGCGCACGGACGACGCCGTTGAAGCTTTGCGGCAGGCCTTCGCAGTTCACGAACGTGCCGGCGGTTTCAGTGAACGGGGTCACCGGCAGGATCACGTCAGCGTATTGCAGCGCGGCGTCCGAGCGGAACGCGGACAGCACCACCACGGTGCCGGCCTGGGCCAGCGCGGCCAGCGCCTGGCTCGGGTTGGCGGCATCGAACTCGGGTTCCGTGTTCAGCAGCACGTAGGCGCGGCGCGGCGTGTCGAACATGGCCTGCGCGTTGGCGCCGCCGTTTTGCGGCAGCGCGCCGGCGATGTAGCCACCGACGGTGTTCGCGGCTTCGGTCAGGAAGCCCAGCGTGGCGCCGGTTTCCGTGGCGATCCACTGTGCCAGCGCGTGCAGCGTGGCGAATTGCGGGTGACGCACGGCCTCGTTGCCGAGGAACACGGCGCGGCGCTCGCCCGACAGCAGCGCGTCGGCCACCAGCTTGGACTTGTCGTCGCCATCGAAGCCATCGGTGCCCGCCGGCGCGGCCACGCCCTTGGCGGCGGCAACGGCACGGGCCACGCCGGCCAGGGCGGCGGTCCAGCCGGACGGCGCCACGTCAATGCGTGCGGCCAGCGGCATCAGCAGGTCGTCGGCGGTAGCGCCGAGCACGGCCACGCGGGCACCCTTCTTGCCCGCCTGGCGCAAACGCGCGGCCAGCAGCGGATGATCCTTGCGCAGCGACGAACCGACCACCAGCACGCGTTGCAGCGTGGAGACGTCGGCGATCGGCAGGCCCAGCCACGGCGCGCCCTTGACGGCGGCCGAGAAATCGGTCTGGCGCTGGCGGAAGTCGACGTTGTCGCTGCCCAGGCCACGCACCAGCTTGCCCAGCAGGTGGAGCTCTTCCAGCGTGCTGTGCGGGCTGGCCAGCGCGGCGATCTGGTCTGCGCCATGGTCGCGCTTGATGCTCGCGAGGCCATTGGCCACGTATTCCAGCGCGGTCTGCCAGTCGGTTTCCATCCACTCGCCGCCCTGCTTGACGAGCGGCTTGGTGAGGCGGTCCGGGCTGTTCAGGCCCTCGTACGAGAAGCGGTCCTTGTCGGACAGCCAGCATTCGTTGACGGCTTCGTTATCCAGCGGCAGCACGCGCATCACGCGCTGGTTCTTGGTCTGCACCACCAGGTTCGCGCCCAGGCCATCGTGCGGCGACACCGACTTGCGGCGTGCCAGCTCCCAGGTACGGGCCGAGTAGCGGAATGGCTTGCTGGTCAGCGCGCCGACCGGGCACAGGTCGATCATGTTGCCGGACAGTTCCGAATCCACGGTCTGGCCAACGAAGGTCGTGATCTCGGAGTGCTCGCCGCGGCCCAGCATGCCCAGCTCCATCACGCCGGCCACTTCCTGGCCAAAGCGCACGCAGCGGGTGCAGTGGATGCAGCGGCTCATCTCTTCCATGGAGATCAGCGGGCCCACGTTCTTGTGGAAGACGACGCGCTTTTCTTCCTTGTAGCGCGATTCCGATGCGCCGTAGCCCACGGCCAGATCCTGCAGCTGGCACTCGCCGCCCTGATCGCAGATCGGGCAATCCAGCGGGTGGTTGATCAGCAGGAATTCCATCACCGACTTCTGGGCCTTGACTGCCTTCTCCGAGTTGGTGAAGACCTTCATGCCAGGGGTGACGGGCGTGGCGCAGGCGGGCAGCGCCTTGGGCGCCTTCTCAACCTCAACCAGGCACATGCGGCAGTTCGCCGCGATGGACAATTTACGGTGGTAGCAGAAGTGCGGGATGTAGGTGCCCAGCTGGCGGGCGGCTTCCATCACCAGGCTGCCTTCAGCAACCTCAACCTTCTTGCCGTCGATCTCGAGTTCAACCATGTTCTGCCACGCTTAAGAGTAGGCCGGAACCATGCACTGCTTGTGTTCGACGTGATATTCGAACTCTTTCCAGTAGTGCTTGAGCATGCCGCGGACCGGCATCGCTGCCGCATCACCGAGCGCGCAGATGGTGCGGCCCATGATGTTTTCAGCGACGTTATTGAGCAGGTCCAGATCTTCCTGGCGCCCTTCTCCGTGTTCGATACGATTCACCATGCGATAGAGCCAGCCGGTGCCTTCGCGGCACGGCGTGCACTGGCCGCACGATTCTTCAAAGTAGAAATACGACAGACGCAGCAGCGAGCGAACCATGCAGCGCGTCTCGTCCATCACGATCACCGCGCCCGAGCCCAGCATCGAGCCGGCCTTGGCGATCGAGTCATAGTCCATGTCGGACGCCATCATCATGTCGCCCGGCACCACCGGGGCGGACGAGCCGCCCGGGATCACGGCCTTGATGCGCTTGCCTGCGCGCATGCCGCCAGCGAGCTCCAGCAGGGTCGCGAACGGCGTGCCCAGCGGGATCTCGTAGTTGCCGGGGCGCTCGACGTCGCCGGAGATCGAGAAGATCTTGGAGCCGCCGTTGTTCGGCTTGCCCATCTTCAGGTAGTTTTCCGGCCCGATCGACAACAGGAACGGCACCGCGGCAAACGTTTCCGTGTTGTTGATGGTGGTCGGCTTGCCGTACAGGCCAAAGCTGGCCGGGAACGGCGGCTTGAAGCGCGGCTGGCCTTTCTTGCCTTCCAGCGATTCGAGCAGCGCGGTTTCCTCGCCACAGATGTAGGCGCCGTAGCCGTGGTGGGCGTGCAGCTGGAAGTCGAAGCCCGAGCCCAGGATGTTCTCACCCAGGAAACCGGCGGCACGTGCCTCTTCGAGGGCTTCCTCGAAGATCTTGTATTCGTTCCAGATCTCGCCGTGGATGTAGTTGTAGCCCACGGTGATGCCCATCGCGTACGCACCGATGGCCATGCCTTCGATCAGCGCATGCGGGTTGTAGCGGATGATGTCGCGGTCCTTGAAGGTACCGGGCTCGCCCTCGTCGGTGTTGCAGACCAGGTACTTCTGGCCGGGGAACTGACGCGGCATGAAGCTCCACTTCAGGCCGGTGGGGAAGCCCGCGCCACCACGGCCGCGCAGCCCGGAGGCCTTGACGTCCGCGATCACCTGCTCGGGCGTGATCTTCTCAAGCAGGATGCGCTTGAGCTGCTGGTAGCCACCGCGCTTGACGTAGTCGTCGAGGTGCCAGTTGCTGCCATCGAGGCCAGCCAGGATCAGCGGCTTGATATGGCGGTCGTGCAGAGAGGTCATGTTACTTATCCCCCTTGGCTGCAGTGCTGCCGGCGGCCTTGAGCTCGTCGACGAGCGCGTCCAGCTTGGCGTCGCTCATATGGCTGCACATGCGGGTATTGTTGACGATCATCACCGGTGCGTCGCCGCAGGCACCCATGCACTCGCCTTCCTTGAGGGTGAAGGTGCCGCACGGGGTAGTCTCGTTGTAGCCGATCCCCAGCTTTTGCTTGAGGTAGTCGCCGGCCCGTTCGCCGCCGGAGAGTGCGCACGGCAGGTTGGTGCAGACGGTGAGCTTGTACTTGCCGACCGGCTTGGTGTCGTACATGTTGTAGAAGGTTGCAACCTCCTCGACCCATACCGGCGGCATGTCGAGGTAGCTGGCAACAAACTGCATGACTTCCGGGGAGACCCAGCCCACTTCGCCCTGCGCCACGGCCAACGCCGCCATCACGGCCGACTGCTTCTGGTCAGCCGGATACTTGGCGATCGCGCGATCGATTTCCTTGAGAGCTTCTGCTGATAGCATGGTCGTTGCTGTAATACGCCGTGTCATTTGCGGATCTGCGCCGCCACATGGCGCGCATCCCGCAGGTTTGCAGCCGTCGCTGCCGTTGCAGCCCGCATGATCAAAGGCATGCAGGGCTCACCGCGGGTTTCCCGTGACCGGACACGATCGTTTGTGGGTCCGTGCCAGGGGCGCCCGGATCGTCGTCCGGGGCCGGCGGCTCTTGTTGGCTCGTCAGCGGTCGATTTCGCCGAAGACGATGTCTTGCGTACCGATGATCGTTACCGCATCCGCAATCATGTGGCCCTTGGCCATTTCATCCAGTGCGGCCAGATGGGCAAAGCCCGGGGCACGGATCTTCAGGCGATACGGCTTGTTCGCACCGTCGGAGATGGCATAGATGCCGAACTCGCCCTTCGGGTGCTCCACTGCCGCGTAGGTCTCGCCTTCGGGCACGTGAATGCCTTCGGTGAAGAGCTTGAAGTGGTGGATCAGCTCTTCCATGTTCGACTTCATGTCCACGCGCGACGGCGGCGCCACCTTGTGGTTGTCGCTCATCACCGGGCCCGGATTGCGGCGCAGCCAGTCGATGCACTGCTTGATGATGTTGTTGGACTGGCGCATTTCCTCCACGCGCACCAGGTAGCGCGAGTAGCAATCGCCGCCCACGCCCACCGGCACCTGGAAGTCCATGCGGTCATACACTTCGTAGGGCTGCTTCTTGCGCAGGTCCCACTCGATGCCGGAGCCGCGCAGCATCGGGCCGGTAAAGCCCATCTGCAGCGCGCGCTCGGGGCTCACCACGCCGATGCCGACCAGGCGTTGCTTCCAGATCCGGTTGTCCGTCAGCAGCGTCTCGTATTCGTCGACGTACTTCGGGAAGCGGTTGGTGAAGTCCTCGATGAAGTCCAGCAGCGAGCCCGAACGCGCTTCGTTCATGGCCTTGATGGCGCGCTCGTTGTGGATCTTCGACGCCTTGTATTGCGGCATCGTGTCCGGCAGGTCGCGATACACGCCGCCCGGACGATAGTAGGCCGCGTGCATGCGTGCGCCCGACACCGCCTCGTACATGTCGAACATGTCTTCGCGTTCGCGGAAGGCGTACAGGAACACCGCCATCGCGCCCACGTCGAGCGCGTGCGAGCCGATCCACATCAGGTGGTTCAGCAAGCGCGTGATTTCGTCGAACATCACGCGGATGTATTGCGCGCGGATCGGCACTTCGAGACCCAGCATCTTCTCGATGGCCATCACGTAGGCATGCTCGTTGACCATCATCGACACGTAGTCGAGGCGGTCCATGTACGGCACGCTCTGGATCCAGGTCTTCTGCTCTGCCAGCTTTTCGGTGGCACGGTGCAGCAGGCCGATGTGCGGGTCGGCGCGCTGGATGACTTCGCCGTCCAGCTCCAGCACAAGGCGCAGCACGCCGTGTGCCGCGGGGTGCTGCGGGCCGAAGTTAAGGGTGTAATTCTTGATGTCTGCCATTGCGCGTTCTCAGTGCTGCAAGCCGCCGTAATTCTCTTCGCGGATCACGCGGGGCGTGACCTCGCGCGGCTCGATCGTGACGGGCTGATAGATCACCCGCTTTTGCTCGGGGTCGTAGCGCATCTCGACATAGCCCGAGACCGGGAAATCCTTGCGGAACGGGTGGCCGACAAAACCGTAGTCGGTCAGCAGGCGGCGCAGGTCGTTGTGGCCTTCGAACACGATGCCGTAGAAGTCGAACGCTTCGCGCTCGAACCAGTTGGCCGAGTTCCAGACGTCGTTCAGCGAGGGCACCACGGGCACGTCGTCGTCCGGCGCGAACACGCGTACGCGCAGGCGCCAGTTATGCTTGATCGAGATCAGATGCGTCACGACCGCGAAACGGGGACCGTCCCAGGCACCGTCGCCATAGGTGGAATAGTCGACGCCGCACACATCGAGCAGTTGCTCAAAATGCAGTGCAGGGTCGTCGCGCAGCATCAGCGCGCTTTCCAGGTAGTCATCGGCCTTGACGATAAGGGTAATCTCGCCTAGCGCCTCTACCAGTTTCTGGATACGCTTGCCCAGTACCTTTTCGAGCGCGGCCTTCAGAGTATCGAGGTTCGACATGTCAGCCCTTGCGCGCGATGGTGTTGGTGCGACGGATCTTGTTCTGCAGCTGGATGATGCCGTAGATCAGCGCTTCCGCCGTCGGGGGGCAGCCAGGCACATAGATATCCACCGGCACGATCCGATCGCAACCACGCACCACTGAATACGAGTAGTGATAGTAGCCACCGCCATTCGCGCAGGAACCCATCGAGATCACCCAACGTGGCTCTGCCATCTGGTCATAGACCTTGCGCAGCGCGGGGGCCATCTTGTTGCACAGCGTGCCGGCCACGATCATCACGTCCGACTGGCGCGGCGACGGGCGGAAAATCACGCCGAAGCGGTCCATGTCGTAGCGCGCGGCGCCAGCATGCATCATTTCCACAGCGCAGCACGCCAGGCCAAAGGTCATCGGCCAGAGCGACCCGGTGCGGGTCCAGTTGATCAGCTTGTCAGCGGTAGTCGTGACGAAGCCTTCATTGAGAACGCCTTCGATTGCCATATCACATCACTCCCAATCGAGCGCGCCCTTTTTCCAGATGTAGACGAAGCCCACGATGAATTCCAGCAGAAACACGCCCATGGCGAAGAAACCCGGCCAGCCGATATCCCGCAGGGCTACACCCCAGGGAAACAGGAAGGCGGTCTCGAGATCGAACAGGATAAAAAGAATAGCGATGAGGTAGTAGCGCACGTCGAACTTCATGCGCGCGTCCTCGAACGCTTCGAAGCCGCACTCGTAGGGAGAGAGCTTCGCGGGATCAGGTTTGTTTGGACCGAGAATTCGGCCGATCGACATCAGTGCAATGCCGAGCACGACACCGAAGATGATGAAGATGAGGACGGGGAAGTAGGCTTCGAGATTCAAGGTACGGCCAGCCTTATCTGGAATGTTGTCAACAGCACCAGCGGTAAGCGGCGTCCTGTTGCCCACCCCAAGCGCCATTCCGTAGAAATTACGACGCCGCCTTGCGGACTGGCCGGGACACCTGCCCGGGATGATTTCCGGATGGGTGCCCCGATCAAGTTGTTTGGTGCCGACGGCGAGACTCGAACTCGCACAGCTTTCGCCACTACCCCCTCAAGATAGCGTGTCTACCAATTTCACCACGTCGGCTGGGGGAGAAACAATATTGCCTCGCGCCGGGCTTTTCAGGGCCCAGGGTTGTTACACCCTTCGGAACTCTGGCTGGGATACTACCTTATCCTGGCTGGAGCCCCGTCGCTGGGGGATCGTTTCAAGCCTTGTATTCTAACCTAGGATTCTTGTTTTGTTCAATGCACAACAGCAAAAATCTTCAAGAATAAGTCACAAGGCTCGTTGATTATTTCGGTACAGCAGGCGCAGAAGGATTCGATGCCGCGGCAGCCGCTGCAGCAGCAGGCGCCGAAGCTCCCGCCACTGCCGGTGCCACCGCAGGCGCGGAGCCCATCACGCCCAGCGAAGCTGCCGGCCGATAGTTGCCCATCAGCGTCAGGCTCAGCGTGCAGATGAAGAACAGCGTCGCCAGCACGGCGGTGGTACGCGACAGGAAGTTGGCCGAGCCGGTGGCGCCGAACAGGCTGCCCGAGGCCCCCGAGCCGAACGCCGCACCGACATCGGCGCCCTTGCCATGCTGCAGCAGCACCAGGCCAATCACGCCAAGCGCGGACAGTACCTGCGCCACTACCAACAAAGTTTTGAAAATTGCCATTTGGTTCGATTCGCTTGCCTGATCAGACCCTATGAGCGGCCGGCATTCAGGCGTTGCCGATCGCGAGGAAATCGTCCGACTTCAGCGAGGCGCCTCCAATGAGGCCCCCGTCGATGTCGGGCATGGAAAACAGTTCTGCCGCGTTGTCCGGCTTGACGCTGCCGCCGTACAACATGGCCATGCGAGCCGCCACGCCTGCGTCGCGTGCCGCCACCTGGGCGCGCAGGAAGGCGTGCACGGCCTGGGCCTGCTCGCTGCTTGCGGTCTTGCCCGTGCCGATCGCCCACACCGGCTCATAGGCCAGCACGATGCGGCCGAGCTGCTCGAGCGACAGGGCTTCGAGCACGACGCCGAGCTGACGGCCAACCACGGCCTCGGTCTCGCCTGCTTCGCGCTGCGCCAGGGTCTCGCCCACGCACACCACCGGCACAATGCCGAACTCCAGCGCGCGCAGCGCCTTGGCCGCTACCGTGGCATCCGTCTCGCCATGGTAGCTGCGGCGCTCCGAATGGCCCACCAGGGCATACGCAACACCGAATTCAGCCAGCATGGAGGCCGCCACTTCGCCCGTGAAGGCGCCGCGCGCCTCGGCGGACACGTCCTGCGCGCCCCAGGCCACCGCGGACCCGGCCAGCAACGCCTGGCACTGTGCAAGATACGGGAACGGCGCACACACCGCCAGGCGTGCGCTTGCGCTCGCTGCCTTGATCGCTTCCAGCAAGGTCACATTGGCAGCCAGGCTGCCGTGCATCTTCCAGTTGCCGATAACGAGCTTTTGTCTCACAGGGCGCCCCTCTCAATCAAACCGGCTATTGTAGCGCGGGCCAGGGCCCTACGCCACAGAAGGGCCCCGAAATCGGCCCGGGGCGCGCGGCCCCGGCCGCACCCGGCCGCACCCGGCCATCAGCCCGCTACCAGGCCATCACCAGGTCAGGACGATCTTGCCGATGTGCTCACTGGATTCCATCAGGCGATGCGCATCCGCGGCCTGGGCGGCCGGGAAGGTCTGGTGGATCACCGGCTTGATCTTGCCCGCGGCCAGCAGCGGCCACACGTGCTGGTGCAGCGCCTGTGCGATCTCGCCCTTGAACGAGGCCGGGCGGGGACGCAGCGTGGAGCCGGTCACGGTGATCCGGCGGCGCAGGATGTCGCCCAGCGGGATCTCGGCCTTGGCGCCACCCAGCAGCGCGATGATCACGATGCGGCCATCGTCGGCTACGCACGACAGCTCGCGCGCCAGGTACGAGCCGGCCACCATGTCGAGGATGACGTCGGCGCCACGGCCGCCGGTCAGGGCCTTGACCTCGGCGACAAAGTCCTCGGTCTTGTAGTTGATGGCGCGATCGGCGCCCAGTGCCTCGCAGGCACGGCACTTGTCGGCGCTGCCGGCGGTCACGAACACCTTGTGGCCGAGGGCCTTGGCAATCTGGATGGCGGTCGTGCCGATGCCGCTCGAGCCACCCTGGATCAGCAGGGTCTCGTCCTTACCCAGCGGGCCGCGGCCCAGGTAGCCGCGATCGAACACGTTGCTCCACACGGTGAAGAACGTCTCCGGCAATGCGGCTGCCTCGATATCCGACAGGCCCGCAGGCACCGGCAGGCATTGCGCCGCGGGCGCCACGCACAGCTCGGCATAGCCGCCGCCCTGCACCAGCGCGCACACGCGATCGCCCAGCTTCAGGCCGAAGCGGTTGTCGGCGTGCAACAGGTCGCCGCCGGCCACCACGCCGGCCACTTCCAGGCCCGGCAGGTCGGAGGCGCCCGGCGGCACCGGATAGTTGCCGGTGCGCTGGAACACGTCCGGGCGGTTGATGCCGGCCGCCGCCACGCGGATCAGGATCTCGCCCGCCTTGGGCACGGGGTCGGGGCGTTGCGCCAGTTGCAGGACTTCGGGGGCGCCGTACTCGCGGATTTCGATGGCTTGCATTGCTGCTCCTTGCGTTGGGGACTTCACGCATGCGGCGGGCTCGCGCACGCATGGCGGGGGGATCGATCTGCGCATCCGCCGAACAGCGGGCCGAACAGCCGGGCTGCATGGGGCGGGACTGGCGGCAGTGTAAACAAAAAAACGGCTGGACATCGCCAGCCGCTTTTTCTGCTTCTGCTACGGGTGCGGTTCTACCGCTACCGCAAACCGCTTACTGCTGCTGCTGGTCCGCCGAAGGCGTCGTCGGCGCAGCCGGTGCGGCCGTTGCAGCCGGTGCGGCCGGCGCGGCAGGGGCTTCGCTGGTGTTGGCGATCGGGCTGATGCTGCCACCCTCTTCGGCCAGCGCGGCCTTCAGGGACAGGCGCAGGCGGCCCTTCTCGTCAGCCTGGATCAGCTTGACGCGAACGTGTTGGCCTTCCTTGAGCCAGTCCTTGATGTCCTTGACGCGCTCGTTGACGATCTCGGAGATATGCAGCAGGCCGTCCTTGCCCGGCAGGATGTTGACGATAGCGCCAAAGTCCAGCAGCTTGAGCACGGTGCCGGCGTAGATCTTGCCCACTTCGGCTTCCGCGGTGATGCCTTCGATGCGGCGCTTGGCTTCGGCCATGCCTTCGGTCGAGGTCGAGGCGATGGTGATGGTGCCGTCTTCCTGGATGTCGATGGTGGTGCCGGTTTCCTTGGTCAGCGCCTGGATGGTCGAGCCGCCCTTGCCGATCACTTCGCGGATCTTGTCCGGATGGATCTTCATGGTGATCATGCGCGGTGCGTGCTCCGACAGCTCGGTGCGCGCATGGCCCATCGCGTCCTGCATCTTGCCCAGGATATGCAGGCGGCCTTCCTTGGCTTGCGCCAGCGCGACCTGCATGATTTCCTTGGTGATGCCCTGGACCTTGATGTCCATCTGCAGCGCGGTGATGCCGGTGTCGGTACCCGCGACCTTGAAGTCCATGTCGCCGAGGTGGTCCTCGTCACCCAGGATGTCGGTCAGCACGGCGAACTTGTTGCCTTCCAGGATCAGGCCCATGGCCACACCGGCCACGTGCGCCTTGATCGGAACGCCGGCGTCCATCAGTGCCAGGCAGCCGCCGCACACCGATGCCATCGACGACGAACCGTTGGATTCGGTGATTTCGGACACCAGGCGAATGGTGTAGGCGAATTCGTCATCCTTCGGCAGGACCGGGATCAGCGCGCGCTTGGCCAGGCGGCCGTGACCGATTTCGCGGCGCTTGGGGCTGCCCACGCGGCCGGTTTCGCCAGTGGCGAACGGAGGCATGTTGTAGTGGAGCATGAAGCGGTCGCGGTATTCGCCGGCGAGCGCGTCGATGATCTGCTCATCGCCCTTGGTGCCCAGCGTGGCAACCACCAGCGCCTGCGTTTCACCACGGGTGAAGATGGCCGAGCCGTGGGCGCGCGGCAGCACCGACGAGCGGATCTCGATCGGGCGCACGGTGCGGGTGTCGCGGCCATCGATGCGCGGCTCGCCCGACAGCACCTGGCTGCGCACGATCTTGGCTTCGATGTCGAACAGCACGTTGCCCACTTCGACCTTGTCGGCTTCCACGCCGGCTTCGGCCAGCTTGGCCGCAACGGTGGCGTAGACTTCCTTGAGCTTCTGGCTGCGCGCCGACTTCTGGCGCAGCTGGTAGACGTCCTGCAGCAGCGGCAGAGCGATCTCGCCAACCTTGGCGATCAGCGCTTCGTTCTTCGGTGCCGCGGTCCAGTCCCATTCCGGCTTGCCGCCGTCGCGCACCAGGTCATGGATGGCGTTGATGGCCGTCTGCATTTGCTCGTGGCCATAGACCACGGCGCCCAGCATCACTTCTTCCGACAGCTGGCGGGCTTCCGACTCCACCATCAGCACGGCGCGCTCGGTACCGGCAACCACCAGGTCCAGTTCCGAGGCAGCGATCTGCGAACGGGTCGGGTTCAGCAGGTACTGGCCGTCCTTGTAGCCAACGCGCGCTGCGCCAACCGGGCCGCTGAACGGGATGCCCGACACTGCCAGGGCAGCCGAGGCGCCGATCAGGGCGGGGATGTCGGCCGGCACTTCCGGGTTCAGCGACAGCACGTGGATGACCACTTGCACTTCGTTGTAGAAGCCTTCCGGGAACAGCGGACGCAGCGGGCGGTCGATCAGGCGCGAGGTCAGCGTCTCGTTTTCCGACGGACGGCCTTCACGCTTGAAGAAGCCACCGGGGATCTTGCCGGCAGCGTAGGTCTTTTCGATGTAGTCGACGGTCAGCGGGAAGAAATCCTGGCCGGCCTTGGGCGACTTGGCAGCGACAACGGTGGCGAGCACCACGGTGTCTTCAATATCGACGATCACGGCACCGCCAGCCTGGCGGGCAACCTCGCCGGTTTCCAGGCGCACCTTGTGCTGGCCCCACTGGAATTCCTTGACGATCTTGTTGAACATGGTCATGAGCGTTCCTTTTGTTCGTGCTTGCACGCTTGTGCAACGCCCGCGTTAGCAGCCGCGGGCAAACTGCCGGATCAGCGTCGGTCGCAGTCACAGGGAAGTGCTATGCCATTCCAGCGCGACACCCGGCACCTGCCTGGGCGGATACCGCGCTGGAATGACACAAAGCCCCGCTTCCTTGTCCGACTCCGGTATGGATTAACAGTAAAAAAGCTGAAAAAAGCTAAAGAACACAGTAACTTACTCCGTTGCACGTCTTGGCGCAACGTGTGCCAGACCCGGGGTCATGGCACCTTCAAGTGAAACAAAAATCACTTACAGCAATGCCGGACAGCGGCCAGACGGCGGCCTGATCCGCAACATTTCATCCGCAAAAACAAAATGCCTGCATCAGCGAGGCTGACGCAGGCATTAGTGGCTCACGCGAAGGCGTGCAGTGCATCCATTCGTGCTGCCATCCGGACGATCCTGGCTGCTTACTTACGCAGGCCGAGCTTCTCGATCAGCGAACGATAACGGTCGGCATCGTTGGCCTTGAGGTAGTCCAGCAGGCGACGACGACGGCTCACCATGCGCAGCAGACCGCGGCGGCTGTGGTGATCCTTCATGTTGGCCTTGAAGTGGGGGGTCAGTTCGTTGATGCGGGTGGTCAGCAGAGCGACCTGGACTTCGGGGCTACCCGTGTCGTTGGCGGCACGCGCGAACTGCTTGATGACTTCGGTTTTGCTGCTGATTTGGGCTTCTGCCATGGTGATTTCCTTTTCACTTGCGAACACTACAGCACGAAATGTGCCGTATGCGTCGTGCCTTGTGCGTGTCTTACATACAGGCAACTGTCTCGCCGGGCTGGTTTTGACAACCGGCTGGCTATGACAGCGGGCGATTATAACGGAAAACGGGCTGGGGATGGCGTTTGCGGCAACGCAGGCCCGGAACTGCTAGAAACGCTCCATCTTGCAGGTCGTGGGCAACATGGTCTGCGCCGACTTGAGCTTCTTCACCGTGCGAAAGCCGTATCCCGACCCCTCGTTGTCAAAGCGCACGTCGCCGCCCTGCTTCTCCATCACCGACACGTAGAGCGGCTGCAGCACCTGGTGGTCATCTGCACGGATCGTCGCATCATGGAAGTCGTTGACGTAGCGCATGCCTTCCAGCGCACGCGCCACCTTGACCGCGTCGGTCGAGCCCGCCTGCTCGATGGCCCGGGCCAGCATCTCCACCATTATCTGCATGCGCAGGTGAACGTAGTCGTCCTTGGGCTCCGGGTAACGCGCGCGGAAGGCCTGGTAGAACGCGTCCGACGCCGCGCCGCCCACATTGGGATGCCACTCCGCGACCGCCAGCACACGCCCTACCCCGGCGTCTCCCATGGCCGCCGGTGCGCCCAGGCCATTGCCGTAGAAGGTGTAGAACTTGGCGTTCAGCCCGCCTTCGCGCGCGGCCTTGATCATCAGGGTGAGATCGTTGCCCCAGTTGCCCGTGATCACCGCATCCGCGCCGCTGGCCTTGATCTTGGCAATATACGGGGCGAAGTCCTTGATCTTGCCGATCGGATGGAACTCGTCGCCCACGATGTGCAGCTCGGGGCGCTTGGCCGCCACCATCTCGCGCGCCGAACGCGACACCTGATGGCCAAAACTGTAGTCCTGGTCGATCAGGTAGACGCGCCGCACGCTCTTATCGGCACGGATGACCTCGGTCAGGGCCTGCATGCGCATGTCGGCGCTGGCATCGAAGCGGAAGTGCCAGAAGCTGCACCCCTCATTGGTCAGCGTGGGATCGACCGCCGAGTAATTCAGGAAGAGCACGCGGGCATCGGGCTGCCGGCTGTTGTGCCGGTTGATCGCGCCTACCAGCGCGCCGGCCACCGCCGAGCTGTTGCCCTGCAGGACAAAGGGAATGCGCTTGTCCACCAGCCCGCGCAACTGGATCAGGCTCTCGTCGACATTGCCCTTGCTATCGAAGGTAACGAGCTCGAAGGGCCGCGCGCCTTCCGCCGTCTTGACGCCGCCGCGCGCATTGACCCGGTCAATGGCGATCCGCAGGTTGCGCACCACCGCGTCGCCCGCGTTGGCAAAGGGGCCGGACAACCCTTCGATCATGCCGAGACGGATCGGCTCCTGCGCCCCGGCGCTCGCCGCCACCGCCAGCAAACAGCCCGCCAGCCATCGTTTAGCCCACATCGAGTGATCTCCCGCCAAAGCGCTGCATGGTAAGCCAGGGCCCCAGCCTAGGCAAATCGGATCGCGCTCGCGGCAAAACGGGCAATTGGGCGAGGATGGCTGCGCCATGCCACCGCTTGCCTGCAAAAGCCGGCACGTGCCACATAAGACGCACACAACTTTTGTGCGCCGCTACACTCTCAGTCCATATCACCACGAATTTCAAGAAGAGGACCGCAATGAAAGCCTCATCGCGCCGTGCCGCCCGGTGGCTCGTGCTAGCAACAGCCGCAGCCATCCTGCCGGCCTGCTCGGTGCTGCAACCGGTCAAAGTCGGCCAGGACATGGTGGGCGCGCCGGAAGCTGCCGTACAAGCCCGCTTCGGCACGCCAACCGATACCTACCAGCTAGCCGACGGCACGCAGCGCTGGATCTATTCGAAGCAGCCTTTCGGACGTCAGGCCTATGCAGCGGACTTCGACCGCAGCGGCCATCTCACCACGTTCCGCCAGATGCTGCAGACCAACGAGCTCTACAAGGCGAAGGTCGACGTCTGGACCAGGCTGGACGTGGAGCAGCACTTCGGCAAGCCCCGCGAGCCCACGCAGTATTTCCCACTAATGAAGCGCGAAGTGTGGTCTTACCGTTTCCTCCACGAGGACAACTGGCCGTCGATGTTCAATTTCTATTTTGACGATGGCGGCGTGCTGCGCCAGACCCAGATCACGCCGGACCCGCTCGCCGACCCTGACAGAAGGCGCCGCTGAAGCGCGGACGCGGCAAGGCCGAGGGGCGAGGGGCGAGCGGAAATGCAAAAAGCCCGCCGTCATCCTCGTGGGAATGCGGCGGGCCGATTCAAGCCCCGCGGCCGGATGGGCCGCGGGCTTACCAGTCAGATCGCGATCAGATCTGCGGGTTGATCTTCTGCACGGCTTTGTCGTGCAGCTTGTTCAGCGCGGCCAGGTAGGCCTTGGCCGACGCGGCCACGATATCGGGATCGGTGCCCACGCCGTTGACGATGCGCCCGCCCTTGGACAAGCGGACCGTGACTTCGCCCTGGGCCTGCGTGCCGGCGGTGATGGCATTGACCGAATACAGCACCAGTTCGGCGCCGCTGGCAACCTTGCCCTCGATGGCGTGGAGCGTGGCATCGACCGGACCGTTGCCCTCGCCTTCGCCCGTCACCTCCTGGCCATCCATGTTGAACACCACGCGCGCATGCGGGCGCTCGCCGGTCTCGGAGTGCTGCGACAGCGAGATAAAGCGGAAGTGCTCGTTGACGTCGTGCGCCTCGTCGGAAACGATGGCCATGATGTCTTCGTCGAAAATCTCGGACTTCTGGTCGGCCAGTTCCTTGAAGCGGGTGAACGCGGCATTGACCTCGCCCTCGCTCTCCAGCTCGATGCCGAGCTCCTGCAGGCGTTGCTTGAACGCATTGCGGCCCGAGAGCTTGCCCAGCACGATCTTGTTGGCGGTCCAGCCCACGTCTTCCGCGCGCATGATCTCGTAGGTATCGCGCGCCTTGAGCACGCCATCCTGGTGGATGCCCGAAGCATGCGCGAAGGCGTTGGCGCCCACCACGGCCTTGTTGGGCTGCACCACGAAGCCGGTGATCTGCGACACCAGCTTGGAGGCCGGCACGATCTGGGTGGTATCCACGCCGACGTCCAGGTCGAAGTAGTCGCGGCGCGTCTTGACCGCCATCACCACTTCTTCCAGGCTGGTATTGCCGGCACGCTCGCCGAGGCCGTTGATGGTGCACTCGACCTGGCGCGCGCCACCGAGCTTGACCGCCGCCAGCGAGTTGGCAACCGCCATGCCAAGGTCATTGTGGCAATGCACGGACCAGATGGCCTTGTCGGAATTGGGGATGCGCTCGCGCACCGAGCGGATCAGGCCCGCGTAGCCTTCCGGCACGGCGTAGCCCACCGTATCCGGCAGGTTGATGGTGGTGGCGCCTTCCTTGATCACGCCTTCGAGCACGCGGCACAGGAAATCCATATCCGAGCGGCTGCCATCTTCGGGCGAGAATTCGATATCGTCGGTGAACTGGCGCGCAAAGCGCACCGCCTGGATGGCTTGCTCGAACACCTGGTCCGGCGTCATGCGCAGCTTCTTTTCCATATGCAGCGCCGAGGTGGCGATGAAGGTATGGATGCGGAAGGCGTTGGCCGGCTTGAGCGCCTCGGCGGCGCGGGCGATATCCCGGTCGTTGGCGCGGGCCAGCGAGCAGATGGTCGAATCCTTGACGACCTGGGCAATGGAGCGGATCGCCTCGAAGTCGCCGTTGGAGCTGGCGGCAAAGCCCGCCTCGATCACGTCGACCTTGAGGCGCTCCAGCTGGCGCGCGATACGGATCTTTTCCTCGCGGGTCATGGAGGCGCCGGGCGACTGTTCGCCGTCGCGCAAGGTGGTGTCGAAAATGATGAGTTTGTCGGACATGGGTGGGGCTCCTGGGCTTACTTTTGTATTTGGCGAATCAAGTTACTGTTTCGGCATCCGCCGTTTCGTTTTGCTGTGCTGCTGTATGCGTGCTGAATGCAAAACGCCCCGGCGTGCAGTGATGCAGGCCGGGGCGTTTATAAATCCTGTGTGACTTTACGCGAGGGGCTTGGCTTCCCTCAGCGCGAACGCGTCCCGACCTGATGGCCTAGTAGGCCACCTAGAATGGTGCGGGCGAGTAGGGCTTGGCGCGAAATCATGTGAGCGACTATAGCCGAGAAGCCGGGCGTGCGCAATATGGATGCGTTAATCGGGCCAATAGCCGAGAAGCCGAAAAAGGCAGGCCCAGGGGGCGGCCAAGTCCCCTGGGCGCCGGGCGTCAGGCCTGGGGCGGGATACGCAGCTTCTGGCCTGGGTAGATCTTGTCCGGATGCGTCAGCATCGGCTCGTTGGCCTCGAAGATCGCGGTGTACAGCGCGCCGTTGCCGTAGGCCGTCTGGGAAATCGCCCACAGGGTGTCGCCCTTGACCACGGTGTGCCAGGTCGATTCGGTGGAGTCGACATTGACCGACATCTTGTCATCGACCTTGTCCACGCCTTGCACGTTGCCGCAACACAGGATGATCTTCTCGCGGGTGGCCTGGTCCGGCGCCACGCCGAATACCGTCACCAGCCCCTGCGAGCCGTCCACCTGCACCATCAGTCCGGTGGCATCGAGGTTCATCTGCTTGATGTAGCCCTCGATGGCATCGCCGGCGGCGCGGTTGGCCGCATCGGCATCGGCGTCCGCCGCCGGCGCATCGGCCGGAGCCGCAGCGGGCGCGGCCTGCGCTGCGCTCCCGCCAAACAGTTTCTCTCCTGCTTCCTTGATGAAGTCGAGCATGCCCATGAGAACCTCCAGTGATAAGTGGACAACAAGGGGACTACAGTACAACCGTGGCTACAGTGAACCACGACAATCGCCACGGCAAGCGCGGCATCCTGGAAAACAAATGTAAAAAAAGGCGCCGTAGCGCCTTTTCACCGACCTGCGATCAGGAACGATCGTTCCCGCCGTCCCGCACCTTGCGGATCTCGGCAGGCTTGCCATGCAGCGCATGCCAGCCCCACAGCAGGTAGCCGGAGATGGCATAGGCCACGAACAGGCCAAACAAGGCAACCGGCGGATCCGTGGAAACCACCACGAACAGCACCAGCACGAGCACCATCATGCCGAAGGGCACGCGGTAGCGCACGTCGAGCGCCTTGCCGCTGTAGAACGGCGCATTGGACACCATCGACAGCCCGGCGTACAGCGTGATGCCGAACGCCACCCACGGCATCCACAGTTCCTTGACCGGCAGCTTGTTGTCGATCACCAGCCAGACGAACCCGGCCACCAGCGCCGCCGCCGCCGGGCTGGGCAGCCCCTGGAAGAAGCGCTTGTCGACCACGCCGATGTTGGCATTGAAGCGCGCCAGCCGCAGCGCGGCGCAGGTGCAGTACACAAAGGCGGCAATCCAGCCCCACTTGCCCAGGTCGTGCAGGATCCACTCGTACATCACCAGCGCCGGCGCAACCCCGAACGAGACCATGTCCGAAAGCGAATCGTATTGCTCGCCGAACGCGCTCTGCGTATTGGTGATGCGCGCCACGCGGCCGTCCATGCCATCCAGCACCATGGCGGCGAAGATGGCGATGGCCGCGCTGTCGAAGCGCATGTTCATGGCCTGCACGATGGCGAAGAAACCGGCAAACAGCGCGGCCGTGGTGAACGCATTGGGCAGCAGGTAAATGCCGCGCCGGCGCGGACGCACGTATTCGATGTCGTGATCGTCGCCCGCTTCCTCGTCGAAGTCGTCGGGTTCGTTGCCGCGCAGCTGGTTGTGGCGGAAGGGACGCAAATTGGTCACGTTGCCATTGCTAACGCGCTTGTTGCGTCGATTGAAAGCACCCATGCCTGTTCTCCAGTGGGTCTGATCTGCTCCGGCTGAGCCGGATTAATCCAGCTCAGCCAGGATGGTCGACGTGGCCGATACCTTCTCGCCGATGGTGACGCGCGGGCGCGCATCCACCGGCAGGTAGACATCGACACGCGAGCCAAAGCGGATGAAGCCATAGCGCTGGCCGCGCGACAGCGTCTCGCCGACGCGGGTGTAGCAGAGGATGCGGCGGGCCACCAGGCCGGCCACCTGTACCAGGGTCACCACCTTGCCGTCTGCGGCACGGCGGATGACCACGGCGTTGCGTTCGTTCTCGAGCGAGGCCTTGTCGAGGTCGGCGTTGACGAACTTGCCGGGGAAATACTCGACCTTCTCTACCTTGCCGTCCACGGACACCCGGTTGGAGTGTACGTTGAACACGTTCATGAAGACGCTGATCTTCAGCGCCTCGCGGCCCGCGAACGGGTCCATGGTCTTCTCGACCACCACGATGCGGCCATCGGCGGGCGCCAGGACGGCGTTCGGCTGGGTGGGAATGGGCCGCGGCGGATCACGGAAAAACTGCAGCACGAACAGTGTAATGATCCACAGCGGCAAGGCCCACCAGAAGCCGGCGCTGACCTGCACCAGCAGCGAGATGACAAAGGCGCCGGCCAGGAACGGCCAGCCTTCACGGGCGATCAGCGGATGAGGATAGTTCATGCAATGCTTACTTGGTGGATAAAGTCTGACAAGGATAACAAAAAGCCGTTCAGCCCCCGCCTGAACAACCCCTCGAGGGGGGAATTGTGCGGATGGCTGAACGGCTGCGGCCCGCGCCGTCAGGAGCGGCGGGCCGTCGGGCTGTAGTACAGCTTAGTTCTTCGACTGGTCGACCAGCTTGTTCTTTGCGATCCAGGGCATCATGGCGCGCAGCTTGGCACCCACTTCTTCGATCTGGTGCTCAGCGGTCAGGCGGCGGCGCGAGATCAGGGTCGGCGCGCCGGCCTTGTTCTCGAGCAGGAAGCTCTTGGCGTACTCGCCGGTCTGGATGTCGGTCAGGCATTGCTTCATGGCCTTCTTGGTCTCCTCGGTCACGACGCGCGGGCCGGTGACGTATTCGCCGTATTCAGCGTTGTTGGAGATCGAGTAGTTCATGTTGGCGATGCCGCCTTCATAGATCAGGTCGACGATCAGCTTGAGTTCGTGCAGGCACTCGAAGTAGGCCATTTCCGGCGCGTAGCCGGCTTCCACCAGCGTCTCGAAGCCAGCCTTGATCAGCTCGACGGTACCGCCGCACAGCACGGCTTGCTCGCCGAACAGGTCGGTTTCGGTTTCTTCGCGGAAGTTGGTCTCGATGATGCCGGCGCGGCCGCCGCCGTTGGCGGTAGCGTACGACAGGGCGATGTCACGGGCAGCGCCGGACTTGTCCTGGTGCACGGCGATCAGGTGGGGCACGCCGCCGCCTTGCGCGTAGGTCGAACGCACCGTGTGGCCCGGGGCCTTCGGGGCGATCATGATGACGTCGAGGTCGGCGCGCGGGATCACGGCACCGTAGTGCACGTTGAAGCCGTGGGCGAAGGCCAGTGCGGCGCCTTGCTTGATGTTGTCGTGCACTTCGTTCTTGTACACGTCGGCGATCTGCTCGTCCGGCAGCAGGATCATGACCACGTCGGCTTCCTTGACCGCGTCAGCCACTTCCTTGACTTGCAGGCCAGCGTTGACGGCCTTGTTCCACGATGCGCCGCTCTTGCGCAGGCCAACGGTGACCTTGACGCCCGAGTCGTTCAGGTTTTGCGCGTGGGCATGGCCTTGCGAGCCGTAGCCGATGATGGTGACGTTCTTGCCCTTGATCAGGGAGAGGTCGGCGTCCTTGTCGTAAAACACTTTCATGATCGTTCCTTCAGTCTTTCGTTTTCGTGTGTCGGGTTGGCGGCCACCGCCCGGCTAGTGCCGGCACCGGCGCCGCCCTTGGATACTGCAATCAGGTTCAGACCTTCAGGATGCGCTCGCCGCGGCCAATGCCCGAGCCGCCGGTACGGACGGTCTCGAGGATGGCGGCGCGGTCGATGGCGTCCAGGAAGGCATCCAGCTTGCCGCCGTTGCCGGTCAGCTCGATGGTGTAGGTCTTCTCGGTGACGTCGATGATGCGGCCGCGGAAGATGTCGGCGGTACGCTTCATTTCCTCGCGCTCCTTGCCGACCGCGCGCACCTTCACGAGCATCAGCTCGCGCTCGATGTGCGCGCCTTCGGTCAGGTCCACCACCTTGACCACTTCCACCAGGCGGTTCAGGTGCTTGGTGATCTGCTCGATGATGTCGTCCGAACCGCTGGTGACGATCGTCATGCGCGACAGCGAGGCGTCTTCGGTGGGGGCCACCGTCAGCGTCTCGATGTTGTAGCCGCGCGCCGAGAACAGGCCAACCACGCGCGACAGCGCGCCCGGTTCATTTTCCAGCAGGACCGAAATGATATGTCGCATTACAGGTCCTCCGCGCCAAGCAGCATCTCGGAGATGCCCTTGCCGGCCTGGACCATCGGCCACACGTTTTCAGTCGGGTCGGTCTGGAAATCGAGGAACACGGTACGGTCTTTGAGGCGGAAGGCTTCGCGCAGGGCGGGCTCGACGTCGGCCGTCTTCTCGACGCGCATGCCGATATGGCCATAGGCCTCGGCCAGCTTGACGAAGTCGGGCAGCGCGTCCATGTAGGAATGCGAGTAACGGTTGTCGTACTCGATTTCCTGCCACTGGCGCACCATGCCGAGGTAGCGGTTGTTGAGCGCGCAGATCTTCACCGGGGTGTCGTACTGCAGGCAGGTCGACAGTTCCTGGATGCACATCTGGATCGAGCCTTCGCCGGTGATGGTCACCACTTCCTTCTCGGGGAAGGCTTTCTTGATGCCCATGGCATACGGCAGGCCCACGCCCATCGTGCCCAGGCCACCGGAATTGATCCAGCGGCGCGGCTCGTCGAACTTGTAGAACTGCGCGGCCCACATCTGGTGCTGGCCCACGTCCGAGCAGACGAAGGCGTCGCCGTGCGTCAGTTCCCAGATCTTCTCCACCACGTACTGCGGCTTGATGATCTCGGAGGTGCGGTCGTACTTCAGGCAGTCCACCGAACGCCACTGCTCGATCTGCTCCCACCACTTGGCCAGGGCCTCGCGCTTGGGCTTGACGTCGCTGGCCTGCAGCTGGGAGATCAGCTCCTGCAGCACATCCTTGACGTGGCCCACGATGGGAATGTCGACCTTGACGCGCTTCGAGATGGAAGACGGATCGATGTCGATATGGATGATCTTGCGCGGCTGCGAGGTGAAGTGCGCCGGATTGCCGATCACGCGATCGTCGAAACGCGCCCCGATGGCGATCAGCACGTCACAGTTCTGCATGGCCATGTTGGCTTCATACGTGCCGTGCATGCCGAGCATGCCGACGAACTGCTTGCTGGTGCCGGGGAACGAGCCGAGGCCCATCAGCGTGTTGGTGACCGGATGGCCGGTCAGCGCGGCAAGCTGGCGCAGCTCGTCGCTGGCGTTGGCCAGGACCACGCCGCCACCTGCGTAGATGAACGGCCGCTCGGCGCCCTGCAACAGCGCGAGCGCCTTGCGGATCTGGCCCGAATGGCCCTTGTTCACCGGGTTGTACGAGCGCATGTCGATCGACTTGGGATACTCGTACTTGCAGGAATTGCGGGAAACGTCCTTGGGAATATCGACGACAACGGGGCCGGGACGGCCGGTCGCGGCGATATAGAACGCCTTCTTGATGGTCGCGGCGAGATCGCGGACGTCCTTGACCAGGAAGTTGTGCTTGACGATGGGGCGGGTGATGCCGACCGTGTCGCATTCCTGGAAAGCATCCTGGCCGATAGCGTGCGTCGGCACGTTACCGGTGATGATCACCATCGGGATCGAGTCCAGGTAGGCCGTGGCAATGCCCGTCACCGCATTGGTGACGCCGGGACCGGAGGTCACCAGGGCGCAGCCCACCTTGCCGGTCGCACGTGCATAGCCGTCTGCGGCATGAACCGCGGCCTGCTCGTGGCGCACCAGGATGTGCTCGATCTTCTTTTGCTTGTAAAACTCGTCGTAGATATACAGCACTGCGCCGCCGGGGTAGCCCCAGACGTACTCGACGCCTTCTTCGGCAAGTGCGTGAACGAGAATTTCCGCCCCGATCATTTCGGGTGCGGCGGATGAATTGCTGTCTGCGTGGAATTCCGCGCTGGGCATGTTCATTTTAGTCCTTTGCAATTTTCGGCAAAAAATTGTTCGGATGCTCTCTACCGGGCTTGTGGCACGGGTTCAAGCGGTGCGCGTCTGCATGATAGACCGCCTCATAAGCGGCCGAATGAGACAACCACTGATGTCGTGTGAACCCGCGATGATACTGGATTGGATCGGGCTGGTCTACGGGCTTTTTTTGTCCAGGGGGCATCGCGCCATCCGCCAAACGCCAGCACCACACCCTGAGCCTGAATGACCACAAGAGAGAACAAGGATGGTCACCGGGGGGGTTATTTGCTAGCATCCCACCATTTTGGACGTGCAAGAAGCCCTACCCTGCACATCCACCGGCCACGGCCCCACCGTCTGTACCCCGCCTGCATGGCAACCGATCAGGAACTATCCGACTTTCTCGCCAGCGTCGAGCGGCGCGCCTTCAAACAGGCCGTGTTTGCGGTGCGCGACGACGAAGCCGCCCTGGACATCGTCCAGGACGCAATGATCAAGCTCGCCGAAAAATACGGCGACAAGAACGCCGCCGAACTCGCGCCGCTGTTCCAGCGCATACTGCAAAACACGATCCACGACTGGTTCCGCCGCCAGAAAGTACGCAATACCTGGGTCACCCTGTTTTCCAACCTGCGCGACGACCGCGAAGGCGAGGATAATGACCTGCTCGACACTTTCGAGGCCGAAATCGGCTCCGAATCTGCCGAAAGCAGCGCCGACAAGGTGGAACGCGCCCAGACCATGCACATCATCGAACAGGAGATCCAGCGCCTGCCGACACGTCAACGCGAAGCCTTCCTGATGCGTTACTGGGAGGATATGGACGTCGCGGAAACGGCTGCTGTCATGGGATGCTCCGAAGGCAGCGTCAAGACGCACTGTTCCCGTGCCACGCACACACTGGCGCAGGCATTGCGAGCGCGGGGGGTCCGACTATGAGCACCAGAAACGAAAAAGAAATCAACGAACGCCGCCTGGCACACGAGATCCGCACGGCACTAGATGCCTCTGCGAATGCGTTGCCGGACAATGTGACCGATCGGCTTGCCGCCGCGCGGCGGATTGCGCTGTCTCGCAAGAAGGCGCAAGCCGCCATCGCCGTGCCGCAACTGGCCTCGGCCGGGATGCCCACGCTCTCTTTCGACGAGGACGATTCGGCACTCCACCGCGCGGGCTTCTGGCTGCGCCGTCTTGGGCTGGTATGGACGCTGGTGGCGCTGGCCGCCGGGCTGGCGGGCATCTACCACTGGCAGCAGCAAAAGCGCGTCGATGAGCTGGCGGATGTGGACGCGGCGATGCTGCTCGACGACCTCCCGCCGACGGCCTACGCGGATCAGGGCTTCCACGTGTTCCTGAAGCGCGGTCAGTAGGCATGGCCCGCGCTGACTTCAACCCCGACGCACCGCGCCGGCGGCTGGCAGCCTTGCTGCTGGCCGGCCTGGCCGCCGCCACGACGATCTGGTCCCTGGTTCCGGCCACTTGCCAGGCGCAGGGCGGCCACGCTGGCAGCGCGCCCGCTGCCAG
>NZ_BAAILO010000097.1:33557-36085 GCF_054589115.1 Cupriavidus sp. 8B
CCAATGCGCACCCGACCTGGAACGAGCTCAATGCCGTCCAGCAGCGCGTGCTCGCGCCGCTGGCAGGCGAGTGGAACAATTTCCCCGAGCTCAACCGGCGCAAATGGCTGCAGATTGCGGAGCGATACGAGAAGTTTTCGCCCGCCGAGCAGGCGCGCCTGCAGACCCGCATGACCGAATGGGTCAAGATGACGCCCCAGCAGCGGCGCCTGGCGCGCGAAAACTACCAGATCACGCGTTCGCTGCCCGCGCAGAAGAAGGCCGAGGCCTGGGACAAGTACCAGCAACTGCCGGAAGAGCAGAAGAAGAACCTGGCGGCCGCCGAGAAAGTGCCGCGCCGTCCCGGCGCGGTCAGCGCCCTGCCCTCCGGCAAGCGCCTGCCCGCCGAGACCGCCCGGCAACTGCACCTTGAAAAGAAGGCACCCGCCGGCGCCACATCGACCAGCGCGCGATCGCGCGTGCGCGATGCCGGCACGCCCGCGGCGGAGTCCCATGCCGCCATGCCAGGCGCCACCGCCGGCGCACCGGTGCCGACAGTGGACACGCCGCGCGAGGCTGCCACCGAGGCCACGGCCAGCAGCACCGGCGCTACCGCCAGTCCCGACGAGCCGGTGCGCCGCTGAACCGCTGCGCGGTTGTCCGGCCGGCTCGCCCCTACCCCCCACGCAAGCTACCCGCCCCACGCGGGCTTTGGCATAATGCCGCTTGCGCCGGCCTGGCCGCGCTCGCTTGCTGCCTCGCGGCCCGGCCCTCTCTGCCAGGTCTTGCCCTCCTCCGGCCTTACGGCCTTACCGCCTTATCGCCATGCCCGCCGTGACCACGCCCAAACCCAACGCCAAGCCGGCCGCATCCGCTGCGCCGGCTAGTCCTCCACGCCCGGCCGAGGCACCGACGATCCGCCGCCGCATCGCCTGCATGCTGTACGAGGGCGTGCTGCTGTTCGGCGTGCTGAGCGCCTCGACGGGGGTCTACCTGCTGGCGCGCCCGGCGCTGCAGCAGCTTGGGCTGGACGGCCCGTTCACGATGCAGTGCTGGAGCTTCCTGGTGCTGGGCTGCTACTTCGTCTGGTTCTGGCAGCGCAACGGGCAGACGCTTGCCATGCAGACCTGGCGCATGCGGGTTGAGACGGCCGCGGGCGTGCCTCCGCGCTGGCCACAGGCCACGCTGCGCTACCTGCTGGCATGGCTGTGGCTGCCGCCTTCGGCGGCGCTCGGGCATCTGCTCGGCCTGGTCAAAGGCCCGTTCGTCGGCGTGCTGTGCGCCGGCCTGCTGGCCTGGGTCCTGCTGGCCCTGCTCGACCCCAGGCGGCAGTTCCTGCACGACCGCCTGGCCCGCACCCGCCTGACCGACCTGCGCCCGCCCAAGCCATGAACCTGTCGGCCGCTGCCTTGCGCCGCATCGCGGTGGCATTGCAGGCCGCCGTGGCACTGGGCTGCGCCGCCGAACTCCACGCCTGGCACGGCTGGCCCCTGGCCGCGGGACTGCTGGCCGGCATTGGCGTGGTGCTGGCGATACTGGGGCTGTCCGTTGCCGGCGCCTTTGCCTTTACATTGCGCGGCCTCGGCGAGCCCGCGGCGACACGCCCCCCGATCCCTGCTGCCCAGGAAGCCACCCGGCCGGCCCGCTTGACGCCATGGCAGGCGCTGGCCTGCTACCTGCGCGAATACGCTGCCGTGTTCCGGATGTTCAACTGGCTGCAGCCCTTCTGCGCGCACCGCCGCTTGCGCCCGGCCAAGGACCCGTTCTTGCGCCCCCCGCTGCTGCTGGTGCACGGCTACGGCTGCAACCACGCGGTCTGGCTCGACATGCAGCCAGCGCTGGCGGCGGCCGGCTACCACTGCGAAGCGATCGACCTGGATCCGGTCTTCGGCGACATCGACCAATACGCCCTCGAAGTGCGCGCCGCCATCGCGCGCATCGCCGCCACCACCGGCCAGCCACCACTGCTGCTCTGCCACAGCATGGGCGGCCTGGCCGCGCGCGCCGCGCTGGCGGGACGCGGCAAGCCCCCGCCCTGCCGCGGCATCGTCACGCTGGGCACCCCGCATCACGGTAGCGTGCTGGCGCGCTATGGCAGGGGCTTCAATGCCCGGCAGATGCGCTGCGGGAGCGCCTGGCTGCGAGCGCTGGCCGCGCGGGAGATGCGGCTAGCGCCCCGGCAGCGCGTGGCGCTGGTGTCGATCTTTAGCTGGCATGACTCGATTTCCGGGCCGACGGGGACCTCCTGGCTGGAGGGGGCGCGGCATATCGCGCTTGGCGGGATTGGGCATGTCAGTTTGTTGCGGCATCCGGTGGCTACGCAGGCGGTTTTGCGGGCGTTGGCGGAGTTGTCGGAGGTGGCGCCGGCTTCTTGATTGCGGGGGGCTGGGGGCTGGGGGCGTGGGTGGGGTTTTGATGCCTCTAGCCCCGCTGACGCGGGTGGGTCTCTTGTGGGCGGGGTTTTGATGCTTCTAGCTGCTGTCGCGGCTGGGCGGTGTTGCCGTTTTAGAACGTGTGAGATGTCACTTTTCTTTACTCGTAAAGAAAAG
>NZ_BAAILO010000098.1:0-53919 GCF_054589115.1 Cupriavidus sp. 8B
TCTTTACGAGTAAAGAAAAGTGACATCTCACACGTTCTAAAACGGCCAACACCGTACAGCCGCGACAGCAGCTAGAAGCGCTAAAACACCGCCCACTCACGCTATTCTGCATCAGCAGCTAGAAGCATCAAAACCCCGCCCAGCAAGCGCCAAAACCCGCGTCAGCGGGCCACAAGCAATACACATCGCACACTTCCCCCAACCTACAATTCCTGCGCCAAGCTCAACAGACTTTGCGAACGAATCAGCGGAACGGGACACCAGCCGCCGCGTTCGCCGCGTTCGCCGCGTTCGCCGCGGGCGGCTGCGCCACGCAAGCCCCGCAAGCCGCGGACATGCCCGCAGCGCTGGCCCAGGGCACGGCGCAGCCGCTGGCGGTAACATCAGGGCGGCGGCTGAACGCAAGCTGGAGATGCTTGCTGCCGCCGCCACTCTCGATTTCTTGCGATCCCCGCCGGGCAACCGGCTTGAAGCGCTAGGAGGAAACCGCAAGGGACAGCACAGCATCCGAATCAACGATCAGTGGCGAGTGTGCTTTGCTTGGACGCCCGATGGCCCGGAGGCCGTCGAGATCGTGGACTATCACTGAAAGGAGATCACCATGGCCCGTTTCCAAAATGGTATGCGACCGGTCCATCCCGGCGAAATCCTCCGCGAGGAGTTTCTCGCCCCTCTGGACATGAGCGCCAATGCGCTTGCTGTGGCGCTGCATGTCACCGCGGCCCGCATCAACGACATCGTGCGCGAGCGACGGGGAATTACGCCAGACACCGCCATGCGGCTAGCACGCTACTTTGGCGGTGACGCAGAATCCTGGCTTAACCTGCAGCTGGCTTATGACCTGAAAATCGCTCAGCGCGAACACGGCAAGGAGATTGCCGCCCAGATCGCGCCACGCGATCTCGAAGCTGCTTGAACACACTCGCGCACCCTCGCTTTCGGTGGCCTTGCGCTGTCTTCAACCGAGATCAAACACCCGCCCCGGGCTAAGAATATTGTGCGGGTCCAGCGAGCGCTTGAGCAGCCGCATCAGCGCCAGTTCCTCGGGCGTGCGCGAGCAGTGCAGGTAGGGCTTCTTGTGAAAGCCGATGCCGTGCTCGGCGGAGACGCTGCCTTTGAATTCCTGCACCACGCCGTACATCAGGTCGGAGATCTCGTGCTCGGGGAAGTCCTGGTCGGTGGCGCCGGGCAGGTACACGCTGACGTGCAGGTTGCTGTCGCCCACATGGCCGAAGTTGACCGGCTCGGCATGCGGCCACACGGACAGCAAGCGGGCGCGCAGCGTTTCGGCGAATTCGCCGATGCGGCCGATCGGCAGGCTGACGTCGTAGGCCGCATTGGGCGACCACATCACCGGGAATTCGGCCACCGCGTCGCGCAGTTGCCAGAAGCTCTGCGCTTCCTTGTTGCTGGATGCGACCGCAGCATCCTGGATCAGGCCGGCTTCCATCGCGGATTCCAGCATGCCTTCGAAGACCGGCCCGTCCTGCGCGTCGTCGTTGCCTTGCAGGTCGAGCAGCACGTAGAAGGGATGGCCGGCGGGCAGCGGCGCGCGCACGCCGGGCACTCTTGTCGTCACTAGCCCGTAGAAGTCCGCCCACATGACCTCGAAGGCGGACAGCCGCCCCGAGAGCTTGCGCTGCGCATGGCGCAGCAGGCGCACCACATCGTCGTAGCTTGCGAGCGCGCACAGCGCTGTCTGCGTGGCGCAGGGCAGCGGCGCGAGCCGCAGCACGGCCCGGGTGATCACGCCCAGCGTGCCTTCGCTGCCGATGAAGAGCTGCCGCACGTCGTAGCCGGCATTGTTCTTCTGCATCTTGTTGAGCGACGACACCACCGTGCCGTCGGCCAGCACCGCTTCCAGCCCCAGCACCTGGTCGCGCATCATGCCGTAGCGGATTACGCGGTTGCCCCCTGCGTTGGTGGCGATATTGCCGCCGATCTGGCAACTGCCGCGTGCGCCCAGGTCCACCGCCAGCAGCCAGCCGGCTGCACGCGCGGCTTCCTGTGCCGCTTGCAGCGTGGTGCCGGCCATGACCGTCATGGTGCCGGCCTGCGCATCGATCTCTTCCACGCCGCGCATGCGTTCCAGCGACAGCACCACCTCGCCGCCCTCGGGCGTGGCCGCGCCGGCCAGGCCGGTCAGCCCGCCTTGCGGCACCACGGGTTGGCGCAGCCGGTGGCACAGCGCCAGCACGGCCGCGACCTCTTCCGTATTGCGCGGGCGCACCACCGCCAGCGGCGGCACGGTGCCGAGCGGCGCATACCAGTCCTTGCGGAAGCGGGTCTCGATGGCGTCGCCCGTTTGCAGGCCGGCCGCGTCCAGCAGCGCGGCAAGTTCCGTAAGCAGGGCGGAGGACGGGGTGGTTTGGGGAGCGGGGCTTGCCATGTGCGGTGCGTGTGAAGGAGAAGGGTGCTTATGCTATGGGAGGATGGGCGCGGGGATAAGGGCCAATCGGGCTGGTGACGATGGCACCATCGCCGCAATCGGGTCGCGCCCTTGCGGGCTCAGGCCGCCATGAACGCTGAGATCGCCTCGATCAGGAAGGCGCGATCGGCCGGGATATTGTGCGGGTTCCCGGCACGGTGCCCATAGTCCGAGGGAATCGGCCGCAGCGTGGCGGAACGGGCGCCGGTCAGCTTGCCGATTTCCGCGGCATTGTCCTGCGCCTGGAAGTAGGCATCGGTGCGACCTGGCATCAGCAGCACCTGCGCCTTGATCGCCGCCAGCGCGTGGTCCAGGTCGCCGCCGAAGGCGTCGCAGCGGCTGATATCGCCGTTCTGCCACGTCCACAGTTGCGCCAGCAGGTCGTTGGCGTCGCGGCGCGCGAAATTGACGTCCCAGGTCTTCGCCAGGAAATCCTCCAGCGAGGCAAAGCCCGATTGCCGCCACAATTCGTCGCGGTAGAACGCATGCGACAGCGCCCAGCCGGCGTACACGCGGCCCATGGCGCGATACCCCGCGCGCGGCGGCTCCGTGAAGCGGCCGTCCTTGAATGCCGGATCGGCAGTGAGCGCGGCCCTGACGCCTTCGAGGAAGACCTGGTTGAACGGGGAGCAACGCGCGCTGCCGCAGACCACGGCGATCCGCTCGACCATGTCCGCATGGCAGGCGCCCCAGTGGTAGGCCTGCATGCCGCCCATCGACCAGCCATACACCAGTGCGATCTTCTCGATGCCGAATACTTCCTGCAGCAGCCTGCGCTGCACCGACACCGCGTCGTGGTAGGTGACGGCGGGGTAGGCGCCCGGCGCGAACCGTGCCGCGGCATTCGACGGCGACGCCGACAGGCCGTTGCCGAACAGGTTGGGGATGATGACGAAGTAGCGTTCCGGGTCCAGCACGCCGCCCGGCGCGACCAGCCATTCGGTGTCGTAGTGTTGCGCGCTGAACGAGGTCGGGTAGACGATCACGTTGTCCTTGCGGGCGTTCAGCGTGCCGAAGGTCTTGTAGGCGAGCTGCATGCCGGGGAAGGCCTGGCCGGATTGCAGCGTCACGGTGCCTGCATCGAACAGCGCGTAGTCTTTGTCGACGGTCATGTCGGCAGCTCCAGGTGGGGATGGTGGCTATTGTGCCCGCTCTAGCATCGACACACTCAAGCGCCGCTCCAGGCCTCCCGGTTGATCCCCGCCACCGGCGCACGGCGCGGCGCCTGCGTGCGCGCCAGATGCTCCAGCGCGGGTTCGATCACTTCCGCCAGCTTGTGGAAGGCCGGCGCGATCTCGTCGTCCGGCACGCAGGCATACCCCAGCAGCAAGCCCTGGTTGGTCGCCCGCGCGGGGTCCGCGAAATAGCGCGACAGCGGCCGTGTCGACAAGCCCTGGGTGCGCGCCGCCATGCTGATGCCGAGGTCGTCGGCGCCCGGCGGCAGGTGGATCACCATGTGTAGTCCCGCCTCATGCGTGGAGGTGGGCCAGTCCGCGCCCAAGCGCGTGGCGATGGCCTCACGCAGCAGCCCCTGGCGCTGCGCGTAGCGTTGCCGCATGCGGCGGATATGCGTGGCGTAATGCCCTTCCTCGATAAAGTCGGCCAGCACCGCTTGCTGCACCAGTTGCCCCTCGCGGAACAGCTCCGACAGCCCTGTTGCGAAATGCGGCGCCAGCGGCTTGGGCAGCACCATGAATCCCATGCGCAGGCCGGGGAACAGCGTCTTGGAAAACGTGCCCATGTAGATCACGCGGTCGTGCTCGTCCAATCCTTGCAGCGAGGCGAGCGGCCGGCCTTCGAAGCGGAATTCGCTGTCGTAATCGTCCTCCACGATCCACGCGCCGCGCTGGCGCGCGTACTCCAGCAGCATGCGCCGGCGCGACAGGCTCATCACCATGCCGAGCGGATATTGGTGGGACGGCGTGGCAAAGATAAAGCGCGGCGGGTTCTGCAGCGTGGCCGCGTCCGGGGCCAGGCCCTCGCTATCCACCGGCACGGGAATGGTCTCGATGCCGGCGCTGTTGAGCAGGCTGCGCGTGCCCCAATAGCCCGGGTCTTCCATCCAGGCCTTGTCGCCGACGTCGCCCAGCAGCCGGGCGATCAGGTCGATGGCCTGGTGGATGCCGGTGGTCAGGATGATCTGCTCGGGCTCGCAGCGCACCGAACGCACCAGCCGCAGGTGTTCGGCCATCACGCGGCGCAGCGGCATATAACCACCGTTGTGCGCATACGTCAGTAGCTCGGGCTTGGGCGCACGCCAGTGCTTGTTCAGCAACCGTGCCCAGACAGCGTGCGGAAACAGCGAAACGTCGGGCACGCCCGAGACGAAGGCACCCCATTGGCGATCGGACGCACCGGAATGCGACACCAGATGCTGCCCGCGCCGCGAAAGCGTGAAGCGGTTTGGATTTTGCTGCGCTGCGAGCACTGGCATGGTGCCACTTTGCGCCCTGATGTTGTGCAATGCACTATGGTCGGGAAAACTCTGCGACACGAAGGTGCCACTTCCGCTTGCCGCAGTGACATAACCCTCTGCCAGCAACTGCTCAAATGCATAGAGCACGGTATTGCGGGAAACCCCTATCTCCTTCGCAAGCAGCCTCGACGCAGGCAGCTTGCTACCGGCAACCAAAGACCCAGCGAGGATTTCCTGGCGAATGATCTCGTAGAGCTGGCGGTTCATATGCGCGCCGTTTTTATCCGCCGCACCATCTGCGGGCCGCTCCAGACGCTGCAACAGCAGCTCCGACAAAATCGTCTCTTTCAAAGTGGCCCCGCGTGAAAAGAAAAATATGGATCTATGTATGGTACCAATGATCGGCTAAGTTTCGACACATCTTGTTTCGACCGTCGTTTTTCTCAACGACGTTTTGCCGATCAGGCCGATTCGATCCCCCCGGGCATGTTCCAACCGCACGCCCCGGACAGCCAGTGGAGCCACTTGATGCAACTAGTGCAACGTCCCACCGCTACCCCCGCACTTTCCACCGATGCCATATCCGCCGCCGTGCGCGCGCTCGAGCCGTACATGGTCCGTACGCTGTCGGCGTTCGTGGCGGCGCCCAGCCCCTCAGGGCAGGAACAGCCGGCCGTGGCCTTCATGGAGGGCGCGCTGCGCGAGCTCGGCCTGGAGCCGGAGCGCATCTACCTGCGCAGCGAGACGCTGAAGGACCTGCCGCTGTTCTCGCCGCCGTGCTGTCCGGATGGCGGCCGCTACAACCTGCTGGCCACGCATCGCCCGGCGAAGAAGGGCGGCCGCTCTGTGCTGTTCAATGGCCACCTGGACGTGGTCCCCGCCGGTCCGGAGTCGATGTGGCGCCAGTCGCCCTACGCACCGTTTGTCGAGGACGGCTGGCTGTTCGGCCGCGGCGCGGGCGACATGAAGGCCGGCATCATCTGCACGCTCGCCGCCTATAAGGCGCTGAAGGATCTCGGCGTGCAGCCCGCCGGCGCGGTCGGCTTCAACGCGGTGCTCGAAGAAGAGAACACCGGCAACGGCGCGCTGGCTACCGTGGCCGCGCTCGCCAGCGCGGTGGGCGCCGGCAAGCTGGCGTCCTTCGATACCGTGGTGATTCCCGAGCCGCTGGGCGAGAGCCTGATGAGCGCGCAGATGGGCGTGTTCTGGATGTTCGTTGAGCTCACCGGCCGCCCGGCGCACGCCGCCTATATGACCACCGGCGTGAACCCGGTGGAGGCCGGCATCGAGGTGATGGCCGACCTGCGCAAGCTCGAGGCCGAGTGGAACCTGCCGGAGAACCGCCCCGCCGTCTATCGCGACCACGCGCACCCGATCAACTTCAACCTCGGCCAGATCCAGGGCGGCGAATGGAATTCGTCGGTGCCCTGCACCTGCACGCTCGGCATTCGCATCGGCTTCTACCCGACCATGAGCGTGACCGATGCCAAGGCGCGGGTGGAAGCCTGCGTGCGCGGCACGCTGGAGCGACTGGCCAGCAACCTCACGCTCAATATCCGCTACGAAGGCTTCCACGCACCGGGCTGCGAGTTCGATCTCGATGTGCCCAGCATGCAGGCGCTTGGCGAGGCCCACCGCAAAGTCAACGGCGAAGAGGTACGGCGCCAGGCCACCACCGCCACCACCGATGCGCGGCACTTCCGCCTGATGCTGGAGACGCCGGTGACCTGCTACGGCCCCGAGGCCCGCAACATCCACGGCATCGACGAGTCGGTTTCCATCGAGAGCATGGTGCGGGTTGCCACCACGCTCGCACAGTTCATGCACGACTGGTGCGGCGTAGAGCCGGCCACCGCCTGAAGCCAACGCAGCAGATCGCCTTCCAATCGCCTTGCGTTCGTCTTCCGACTCCGCAGATCACGATCACCACCACAGGAAACTGACCGATGAAACACCTCACCCAACACCTGAAAAAGAGCTTTGGTAAAAGCCTGGTGTCGATGGCGCTGGCAACCGCCGGCCTGGCCCTGGCACCGGTACTCTTGCCCGCGGGCAGCGCCGTTGCGCAGACCGTTGGCGGCACCTTGTCCGGCATCGTGCAGCCCGAGCCGCCGATCCTGATCAGCGCGATGAACTCGCAGGCCCCCACGCAATACATCGCCGGCAAGATCTACCAGGGCCTGCTGACCTACGGTCCGGACCTCAAGCCGCGCCCGGAGTTGGCCAATTCGTGGAAGATCTCGCCGGACGGCCTGACCTACACGTTCGAGCTGCAGAACGGTGTGAAATGGCATGACGGCAAGCCCTTCACTTCCGCCGACGTGGTGTTCTCGATCGACAAGATGCTGCGCGAAGTGCATGTGCGCACGCGCGCGGTGCTCAACAAGTACATGGAATCGATCCGCGCCGTGAACGACAGCACGGTCGAGATCAAGCTCAAGGAAGCGTTCCCGCCGTTTATCTCGATGTTCGAGACCGGCACCATGCCGATGATGCCCAAGCACATCTATGAAGGCACGGACTTCCGCAACAACCCGGCCAACCAGAAGCCCGTCGGCACCGGCCCCTTCATGTTCAAGGAGTGGAAGAAGGGCGCCTACATCAAGCTCGCCAAGAATCCCAACTACTGGAAGAAGGGCAAGCCCTACCTGGATGAGCTGGTGTTCTACGTGATCCCGGATTCGGCCTCGCGCGCGGTGGCCTTCGAGAAGGGCGACGTGCAGGTGCTGCGTGGCGGCGACGTGGACAACGTGGACGTGAAGCGCCTGCGCGCGCTGCCCAATGTGGACTACACCACCAAGGGCTGGGAGCTGTTCTCGCCGATGTCGAACCTGCTGATGAACATGCGCAAGCCGCCGTTCAACAACGTCAAGGTGCGCGAGGCGGTGATGCATGCGCTCAACCGCAAGATGATCGTGGACAACATCTTCTTCGGCATGGGCAAGCCGGCGGTCAGCCCGTTCGCCTCCGCCACGCTGTTCTTCGACAAGAACACGCCGGTCTACGACTTCAACCTGAAGAAGGCGCGCGAGCTGATCAAGGAATCCGGCGTCAATGTGGGCCAGTACCCGGTCAAGATCCTGTCGTCGTCCTATGGCGCCAACTGGGACCGTCTTGACGAGTACATGAAGCAGATGCTGGAGCAGCTCGGCTTCAAGGTCAGCATCGAATCGGCCGATGCCGGTACGTGGTCGGCCCGCGTCAGCAACTGGGACTTCGACCTGACCGCCACCTACACCTACCAGTACGGCGATCCGGCGTTGGGCGTGGAGCGGCTCTACGTGACCAAGAACATCGTCAAGGGCACGCCGTTCGCCAACGTGCAGGGCTATAGCAATCCGCAGGCGGACGCGCTGTGGGCCAAGGCCAGCGTCACCATGGATCCGGTCGAGCGCCAGAAGCTCTACACCGAGGTGCAGAAGATCCTGATGACGGAAGTGGCCGCGGGCAACCTGTTCGAGCTGGAGTTCCCCACGCTGTACCGCAAGAACGTGAAGAACCTCGTGACCACCGCCATCGGCCTGAACGAGTCGTTCGACAACGTTTCCATCGAGAAGAACTGAGTACGGAAGTACTGAAGCAGCCAGTAAGTTCGCGCGCCAGGCCTTCCGCCCGGCGCGCGCGAGATGGTGCCGGCCACCTCCGTCGCCGCTGCGTTTCCCGTGTTTGCTGCGCGGGATACGCAACGATGGCGCGGCCGGCCCGGGCCCAGCGTTTGCCCGTGTGGAGCATGCCGTGAATTTTCTCTCTTTCCTGCTATCCCGACTGTGGAAGGCCCTCGTGGTCGTCCTCGGCGTGGTCATCATCAATTTTTTCCTGATCCGCATGGCGCCTGGCGACCCTGCCACCGTGCTGGCGGGTGAGGCCGGGGCCGGCGATGCCGCCTTCGTCGGCCAGTTGCGCCAGCAGTTCGGGCTCGATCAGCCGGTGCTCACGCAGCTTGGCATCTACCTCAAGGGCGTGGCCAAGCTCGACCTAGGCTACTCCTATCGCAATCACCTGCCGGTGCTCGACCTGATCCTGGACCGGTTGCCCGCCACCATCGTGCTGATGAGCGGCGCCTTTGTGTTCTCCCTCGTGCTTGGCGTGTTCCTGGGCGTGATCTCGGCGCGCACGCGCTACGAGAACAAGCGGCGCTGGATCGACAGCGCGGTGATGTCCGCGGCGCTGCTGCTGTATGCCACGCCGCTGTTCTGGCTGTCGCTGATGGCCATCATCCTGTTCTCGGTGGTGCTCGGCTGGTTGCCTGCCTTCGGCATGGAAACCATCGGCGCGGGCTATACCGGCATGGCGCGCGTGCAGGACGTGGCGCTGCACATGATCCTGCCCACCATCTCGCTCGGCTGCTTTTTCATGGCGGTGTATGTGCGCCTGACGCGTGCCTCGATGCTGGAGGTGATGGGCATGGACTTCGTCAAGACCGCGCGCGCCAAGGGGGTGCCCGCCGGCCGCGTGATCCGCGTGCACGTGCTGCGCAACGCGCTGCTGCCGGTCATCACCTTTGCCGGCATCCAGCTCGGCCAGATGGCAGGCGGCGCGGTGCTGACCGAAACCGTGTTCTCCTGGCCGGGCATCGGCCGGCTGATGTTCGATGCCCTGCTGCAGCGTGACTACCAGTTGCTGCTCGGCATCTTCTTTGTCACCTCGGCGCTGGTTGTGTTCTTCAACCTGGTGACCGATATCGTCTACCGCTTCATCGACCCCCGCATCTCGGTGGGCGGCAAGGGAGCCACGGCATGAAAGCCTTCGCACAACGTTATTGCCGCAACTACGGCGCCGTGATCGGCCTGGTCGTGCTGCTGCTGGTGGTGGCCGTGGCGCTGCTGGCGCCGGTGCTGTACGAAGAGTCGCCCTGGCTGATGGTGGGCGATCCGCTGGTGCGCCCGTTTGCCGAAGCGGCCTTTCCCTTTGGCACCGACATGCTCGGGCGCGACATCACCGCCGGCATGCTGTACGGCGCGCGCGTCTCGCTGCTGGTGGGCGTGATCTCCACTGGCGTGGCGCTGGTGTTCGGCATCCTGATCGGGTCGGTAGCCGGCTACTGCGGCGGGCGCATCGACGACGCGCTGATGCGCTTCACCGAGTTCTTCCAGACCATCCCGCAGCTGGCGATGGCGGTGGTGATCGTGGCGATCTTCAATCCCACCATCTACTCCATCGTGGCGGCCATCTCGGTGGTGTCCTGGCCGCCGGTGGCACGCCTGGTGCGTGGCGAGTTCCTCACGCTCAAGCAGCGCGAGTTCGTGCAGGCGGCGGTGGTGATCGGGCAAAAGCCGCTGCGCATCATCCTCACCCAGATCCTGCCCAACGCCATGTCGCCCATCATCGTGTCGGCGTCCTTCATGGTGGCCACCGCGATCCTGACGGAATCCGCGCTGTCCTTCCTGGGCCTGGGCGACCGCAACATGATGAGCTGGGGCTTCATGATCGGCGCGGCCCGTACCATGATCCGCGAAGCCTGGTGGATGAGTGTGTGGCCCGGCGTGGCCATCCTGCTGACGGTGCTGTCCATCAACCTGATCGGCGAAGGCCTGAACGACGCCATGAACCCGCAACTGCGCCGCCGTGGCGAGTAAGCACAAGTAAGCACGATCAAGCACAAGGAATACGCCACCATGCAAGCACAAGACAAGCTACCGCTGCTATCCGTGCGCGACCTCACCATTGCGTTGCCCACCGGTGGCGACCGCGCGCACGCGGTGAAGGATGTGAGCTACGACCTGCACGCCGGCGAGATCCTCTGCATCGTCGGCGAATCCGGCTCGGGCAAGTCGATGAGCGCCAACGCCATCATGGGCCTGCTGCCGCCGTACCTGAAGCCGCAGGGCGGCCAGATCCTGTTCCAGGGCAAGGACTTGCTCGCGCAGGATGAGCAGACCCTGCTGTCCATGCGCGGCAAGGCCATGGCCATGGTGTTCCAGGAGCCGTTGTCCGCGCTTAACCCGGTGATGACCGTGGGCGACCAGATCGCCGAGGTCATGCGCGTGCACGATGCCTACCCCGGCGAGGCGCGGACCAAGCGCGTGCTGGAGCTGCTGGAGTTCGTCGGCCTGCCCGATCCGGCCACGCTGATCGACAGCTATCCGTTCCGTCTGTCGGGCGGGCAGCGCCAGCGCGTGGTGATCGCCATGGCGCTGGCCCTGGAGCCGGCGCTGCTGATCGCCGACGAGCCCACCACGGCCCTGGACGTGACCACGCAGGCCCAGATCCTGGCGCTGATCAAGCGCATCCAGGCGGAGAAGGGCATGGGCGTGATGTTCGTCACGCACGATTTCGGCGTGGTGGCGGAAATCGCCGACCGCGTGGCAGTGATGGAGAAGGGCGTGCTGGTGGAGGTGGGCCCGGTGCAGCAAGTGCTCAACCATCCGCAGCATGCCTACACGCGCCGCCTGATCAGTGCCGTGCCGCATGGCCGCGCCAAGGCGCGCGACCTGGACGTGGCCCAGACCGTGCTGGAAGTGCGCGACCTGCGCAAGACATATTCCTCGGGCGGTGGGCTGTTCAGCAAGAAGCGCGTGGTCAATGCCGTGGACGGCGTGAGCTTCAGCGTTCGGCGCGGCCAGACGCTCGGCATCGTCGGTGAATCCGGCTCGGGCAAGTCCACCATCGGCAAATGCTTGCTGAAGCTGACCGGCATCGACGGCGGCGAGCTGCTGTTCGACGGCCAGGACATCGCGCGCCTTACGGAGCGGCAGTTCCGCCCCCTGCGCAGCGATGTGCAGATGATCTTCCAGGATCCGTTCGCCTCGCTGAACCCGCGCCATACGGTTGGCCGCATCATCACCGACGGCCCCGTCGCCAACGGCGTGCCGCTGGCAAAGGCCCAGGCGCGCGGGCGCGAGCTGCTGCAGCTGGTTGGCCTGGAGCCTTCCGCGTTCGATCGCTACCCCAACCAGTTCTCCGGCGGGCAGCGCCAGCGCATCGGCATTGCGCGCGCGCTGGCGCTGGATCCCAAGCTGCTGGTGGCCGACGAGTCCGTCTCCGCGCTGGATGTCTCGGTGCAGGCGCAGGTGTTGCAGCTGCTGGGCGACCTGCAGAAGCGGCTGAACATCGGCCTGATCTTTATCACCCACGACCTGCGCGTGGCCGCCCAGATCTGCCACCACGTGATCGTGATGCACAAGGGCCGCGTAGTGGAGTCCGGCCCGCCCGACCAGATCTTCGACGCGCCACAGCATGCGTACACGCAGCGCCTGATTGCCGCGATTCCCGGAAAAGAGTGGGATCCGACGCTGATTCGCGCCGCGGCTTGAACCCGGTGCGAGTACGCGCCAACCGTACAACCCCGACAGCACTACCGCTATTCAAGATGGAGCAACAGATGAAGAATGCCGAACTGGTTCGCCGCAAGGATGCCGCCACGCCCCGTGGCGTTGGCGTGATGTGCAACTTCTACGCCGAGCGTGCCGAGAACTCGGAGATCTGGGACGTGGAAGGCAAGCGCTATATCGACTTTGCCGCCGGCATCGCCGTGCTCAACACCGGCCACCGTCACCCGCGCCTGGTCGAAGCCATACAACGCCAGCTGGAGCGCTTCACGCACACCGCCTACCAGATCGTGCCGTACGCCAGCTATATCGAGCTGGCCGAGCGGATCAACCAGCGCGCGCCAGGCCGCTGCGCCAAGAAGACCGCTTTCTTCACCACGGGCGCCGAGGCGGTGGAGAACGCCATCAAGATCGCCCGCGCCGCTACCGGCCGCCCCGGTGTCATTGCCTTCTCCGGCGGCTTCCACGGCCGCACCATGATGGGCATGGCGCTGACCGGCAAGGTCGTGCCGTACAAGGTGGGCTTTGGCCCGTTCCCGGGCGAGGTCTTCCATGCGCCGTACCCGTGCGCGCTGCATGGCGTGTCGGTGGAGGATTCGCTCAAGGCGATGGAGCACCTGTTCAAGGCCGACGTGGATCCCAAGCGCGTGGCCGCCATCATCTTCGAGCCGGTGCAGGGCGAGGGTGGCTTCAATGTGGCGCCGCCGGACTTCGTCAAGGCGCTGCGCGCCATTTGCGACGAGCACGGCATCCTGCTGATCGCCGATGAAGTGCAGACCGGCTTCGGCCGCACCGGAAAGCTGTTCGCCATGGAGCACTACGACGTGGCGCCCGACCTCACCACCATGGCCAAGAGCCTGGCCGGCGGCATGCCGCTGTCGGCGGTGTGTGGCCGTGCCGAAGTGATGGACGCCCCCGCGCCCGGCGGCCTGGGCGGCACCTATGCCGGCAACCCGCTGGCGGTGGCCTGCGCGCTGGCGGTGCTGGACGTCCTGGAGGGAGAGCAACTGATCCCGCGCGGTGCGGCGCTCGGCCAGCGCCTGGTCGAGCGGCTGGAAGCCCTGAAGCCGCGCGTGCCGCAGATCGCCGAGATTCGCGGCCTGGGCGCGATGGTGGCGGTGGAGTTCTGCCGTGCCGATGGCGCGCCCGATGCGGAGTTCACGCGCGAGGTGCAGAACCGCGCGCTGGAGCAGGGCCTGCTGCTGCTGTCCTGCGGCGTGTACGGCAACGTGATCCGCTTCCTGTTCCCGCTGACGATTTCCGATGCGGTGATGAACGAAGGGCTGGATATCCTGGCCGACGTGCTCACGCGCTGAACCACGAGCAGATCTGCGAACCAATCTACGAACAAGCCACAGATAGATAGAGAGACCGAACGATCATGCAACTCAAGGACCCGAGCCTGCTGCGCTCGCAAGCGTTTATCGGCGGCCAGTGGCAGAACGCCGACAGCGGCGCCACCTTCCCCGTCACCAATCCCGCCGACGGCGCGCTGATCGGCACCGTGCCGCTGATGGGCGCGGCCGAGACCACCCGCGCCATCGAGGCGGCCCGCGTGGCGCAGGCCGCCTGGCGCCGCAAGACGGCCCGCGAGCGTGCCCAGGTACTGCGCGCCTGGTACGACCTGATGCTGGCAAACGCCGACGACCTGGCGTTGCTGATGACCACCGAGCAGGGCAAGCCGCTGGCCGAGGCCCGTGGCGAAGCCGTCTACGCCGCATCCTTCCTGGAATGGTTCGCCGAGGAAGCCAAGCGCGTTCACGGCGACGTGCTGGCCACGCCCGCGTCCGACAAGCGCCTGCTGGTGGTCAAGGAGCCGGTTGGCGTGTGCGCGGCCATCACGCCGTGGAACTTCCCGCTGGCCATGATCACCCGCAAGGCTGGCCCCGCGCTGGCGGCCGGTTGCGCCATGGTGCTCAAGCCCGCTGAAGACACGCCGCTGTCGGCGCTCGCGCTGGCACTGCTGGCCGAGCGCGCGGGCCTGCCCGCCGGCCTGCTGAGCGTGGTGACGGGCGACGCCGCCAGCTCGATCGAGATCGGCGGCGAGCTGACCGGCAGCCCGGTGGTGCGCAAGCTCAGCTTCACCGGCTCCACGGAAGTGGGCCGCATCCTGATGCGCCAGTCGGCGCCCACCATCAAGAAGCTGTCGCTGGAGCTCGGCGGCAACGCGCCCTTCATCGTGTTCGACGACGCGGACCTGGACGCCGCGGTGGAAGGCGCCATGGCGTCCAAGTACCGCAACGCCGGCCAGACCTGCGTCTGCGCCAACCGCCTCTACGTGCATGACAAGGTGTACGACGCCTTCGCCGGGAAGCTGGTCGCCGCGGTGCAGAAGCTCAAGGTCGGCCACGGCATCGAGCCCGGCGTGCTGCAAGGCCCGCTGATCAATGAAGACGCGGTCGCCAAGGTGGAGCAGCACATTGCCGACGCATTGGCCAAGGGCGCACGCGTACTCACGGGCGGCAAGCGCCACAGCCTGGGCGGCACGTTCTTCGAGCCCACCGTGCTGGCGGATGTCACGCCGGACATGGTGGTGGCGAAGCAGGAAACCTTCGGCCCGCTCGCGCCGCTGTTCCGCTTCACCAGCGACGAAGAAGTGGTCAACATGGCCAACGATACCGAGTTCGGCCTGGCCTCGTACTTTTTCAGCCGCGACATCGGACGCATCTGGCGCGTGGCCGAGGCGCTGGAGTACGGCATGGTGGGCATCAACACCGGCCTGATCTCCAACGAGGTGGCGCCGTTCGGCGGCGTCAAGCAATCCGGCCTGGGCCGCGAAGGCTCCTCCTACGGCATCGAGGAATACCTGGAGGTCAAGTACCTCTGCATGGGCGGCGTGGACCGCTAAGCCCCCGCCACAACGCAACGCGTTTTCAGGAGAGACCGCCATGAACAGACCCCAGGCCGTACCCACCGTGCAGGTCGACAACGACCGCGTGGTCATCACCGAGTGGCGCTTTGCGCCGGGCGCGCAGACCGGGCATCACCGCCACGGCTACGACTATGTGGTGGTGCCGATGACCACCGGCGCGCTGCGGCTGGAGACGCCGGAAGGCGAAGTCGTCAGCCAGCTCGTGGCGGGCCGCGCCTACTACCGCGGGGCGGGCGTTGAGCACAACGTGATCAACGCGCACGAAGGCGAATGCGTGTTCGTGGAGATCGAAATTAAGCAGACCGCTGCTCAGCCGCCCGCGCGAAATTCAACGCGGGCGTAGCTCCTCTCTCCCCAGCGGCCGGGAAACGTGAGCCTCACCTTCAAAAAAGCCATCATGCGCGCCTTCTTCTCGGATGACCAACTGCTGCACCAGCCCCGCCAGTTCATGCGTGCGGGCCGCCTGTGCGAACCCACCGATGTGCCCGCCCGGGCCCACGCGCTGCGACGCGCGCTGGCCGGGCGCGGCATCACCCTGGCCGAGCCGGCCGACTTTGGCCGCGCGCCGCTGGAGGCCGTGCACAGCCCGGCGTATCTCGATTTTCTCGGCTATGCGTACGAGCGCTGGATGGCGCTGGCGCGGCCCGGGTTCGAACCGGGCATCGAAGTGCTGCCCAATCTCTCGCCCTACTACAACGGCCGCGTGGACCAGCCCCGCCGCGTGCCGTGCCCGACGGATTCCATCATTGCGCAGGCCGGCTATTACCTCGGTGACCTGAGCGCGCCGCTCGGGCCGCAGAGCTGGCGCTCGATCCTGCGCTCCGCGCACAGCGCCGTGGCGGCCGCGCAGTACGTGTGCGAGCAGCAGGACCGGCAGGGCATCGCCTACTCGCTGTCGCGCCCGTCCGGCCACCATGCGCACAGCGACCGCGCGGTGGGCTTTTGCTACGTCAACAACTCAGCCATCGCCGCCGAGACCTTGCTCAAGCGCTTCAACAAGGTGGCGGTGCTCGACGTGGACGCGCACCATGGCGACGGCACGCAGCAGATCTTCTACCAGCGCTCCGACGTGATGACGATCTCCCTGCACGCCGACCCGAGCGCGTACTACCCCTTCTATACCGGTTATGCCTTTGAGCGCGGCTATGGCGCGGGCTACGGCTACAACCTGAACTTCCCGCTGCCGCATGGCACCGAGGACGCCGGCTTCCTCGGCGCGCTCGACAACGCGCTTGATGCCCTGCGCGACTATCGCCCGCAGGCACTGGTGCTGGCATTGGGCTTCGACACCTATATCCACGATCCCATCAGCGTGCTGCGCGTGGGGCTGGACGCCTATCGCGGCATCGGCGAGCGCGTCAATGCGCTGGGTGTGCCCACGGTGGTGGTGCAGGAAGGCGGCTATGAGGTCGAGGCAATCGGCCCGGCGCTCGATTCCTTCCTGTCGGGCCTCGTGCCTGCCATGGCCTGAGCCGCAGGCCGCAACCCTTGCGCTAACCGATTCCGCTCGAACAAGGAGAGCCGAGATGACGACACTGAAGATCAATGGCGAGCGCCTGTGGCAGTCGCTGATGGCGCTGGCCCGCATCGGCGCCACGCCGCGCGGCGGCAATGCGCGCCTGGCGCTCACCGCGCTCGACGGCCAGGGCCGCGACCTGGTCACGGGCTGGATGCGCGATGCCGGCCTCACCGTCACGGTCGACAAGGTCGGCAATATCTTCGGCCGCCGCGCGGGGCGCAACGAAAGCCTGCCTCCCGTCATGACCGGCAGCCATATCGATACCCAGCCGACCGGCGGCAAGTTCGACGGCTGCTTTGGCGTGCTGGCCGGGCTGGAAGTCATGCGCACCCTTGACGACCAAGGCGTGCAGACCGAGGCGCCGCTGGAACTGGCAATCTGGACCAACGAGGAAGGCACGCGCTTCGTGCCGGTGATGATGGGCTCGGGTGTGTTCGCCGGCATCTTCCCGCTGCAGACCGCGCTGGACGCTACCGACAACGACGGCAAGCGCGTGGACGATGAGCTGCGTGCCATCGGCTACGCCGGCAGCGCCGAAGTTGGCGGCCGCGAGATTGGCGCGTATTTCGAGGCGCATATCGAGCAAGGCCCGGTGCTGGAAGACGCCGACAACGTGATCGGCGTGGTGACTGGCTCGCTAGGGCTGCGCTGGTACGACGTGACCGTGACCGGCATGGAAGCCCATGCCGGCCCCACGCCGATGCCGCTGCGCCGCGATGCGCTGTACGGCGCGTCGTTCATCCTGCAGGAGGTGGTGCGCATCGCGCATGATTTCGCGCCGCACGGGCGCGGCACGGTGGGCGTGCTCGATGTCCATCCGGCCTCGCGCAATGTGATTCCCGGCACGGTGAAGTTCACGGTGGACCTGCGCCACCAGGATGCCGGCAAGCTGGCCGAGATGGACGCCCGCCTGCGCGCAGCCTGCGACGCACTCGCGCAAGGCAAGACCACCGGCAACCCGCTCGGCGTGCGGGTCGAAGACGTGCAGTATTTCCCGCCCACGCCATTTGCGCCGGAACTGGTGGGCCACGTGCGCCAGCAAGCGGCGGCGCTGGGCTACACGCACCAGGACATCGTCACCGGCGCCGGGCATGACGCTGTGTATATCGCCACGGTGGCGCCCACCGCGATGATCTTTGTCCCGTGCAAGGACGGCATCAGCCACAACGAAGTGGAAGATGCCAAGCCCGAGCACCTGGAAGCCGGCGCCAATGTGCTGCTTGGCGCGATGGTGGCACAGGCTGGTGGCGTGAGCGCATGATCCGCGGCGGCTCTGGAGCCGTCCCGGATCAGTCCAAACCAGTGCGCCGCACAAGCAGGATGCACCGCGGCCCGAAGCGGCGCTAACCATCGCGGTGCGCTAGCCAACCCAACACCACGGTAACGGCGGGGGCGGCCCCGTCGCGTCCGCGCGCACCCAGATTCCGTCCCGCACCGGATGGCACAGCACTTGCAATTCAAACGCATCGCCCGTCGCTCCCACCACGACGACTCACTTCCAAAAAGCAAGGAATCCCATGTCCTTCCGTTTGCTCCAACACCGCACCGGCGCCATCGCGCTGGCCACCATGCTGGCCACCGGCCTCATTGCCACCTCGCAGGCGTTTGCACAAGCCACGCACGATTGGCCCACCCAACCCGTGCGCATCGTCGTGCCGTTCCAGGCAGGCTCCGCGACCGATCTCATCACGCGCCAGCTCGGCATCGGCCTGGGCCGCGAATACGGCCAGACCTTCGTCGTGGAGAACCGGCCAGGTGCCGCGGCCATGATCGGCAGCGAGGCCGCCGCGCGCGCGCCTGGCGACGGCTACACCTTGCTGATGTCGGGTCCCGCCTCCATGGTGACCAATCGCTTCCTCTACAAGAAGCTCAGCTACGATCCGGACGCCTTCGAGAAGGTAGCGGTAGTGGCCATCACGCCCAATATCCTGCTGGCCAGCCCGGGCCTGCCCTTCAAGACGCTGCCGGAAATGATCGCTTACGCCAAGGCCAATCCGGGCAAGCTGACCTATGCCTCGTTTGGTGCGGGCACCACGTCGCATATGGCAGGCGAGATGCTCAAGGCCTTGGCGGGCATCGATATCGTCCATGTGCCGTACAAAGGCGCGGGTGAGGCGATTCCCGCGCTGCTATCCGGGCAGGTATCGATGTACTTCGACACCATCATGACGGGGTTGCCGTATGTGAAGGCGGGCAAGCTGCGCGCACTGGGTGTGTCCAACGCCAGGCGCTCGCCGATGGCGCCGGATATTCCCACGATTGCCGAGCAGGGTTATCCGGGCTTTGATATCGCGCCCTGGTATGGGATCGTCGCGCCGAAGGGAACACCGGCCGAGGTGGTTGCCAAGTTGAATGTCTCGATCAACAAGCTGCTCAAGGACCAAGGCTTTCGCGAGAAGCTCGCCGCAACCGGCGCGGAGCCGCGCGGTGGTTCGGTGGCCGAGTTCAACGCCATGGTAGGCGCGGAAATCCCGCGCACGGAGAAGCTGGTGAAGCAGTCGGGGATCAGCCTGCAGTAAGGCCACTGGCGCGAGGCTTAAAAAAACACCCGGCGGGCCGGGTGCCTCGGCTTGCCGACCAAGCCGGATCTGCGTTGTCGTGCGCCTCTCTCCCGCGCAGCGGGAGAGAGGCTGCTGCCTGATACCGGAAAACTAACCAAAGACTGCCCGCTACATCATGTGGCGCGAGAAGCGCCCGTGCTCGGCGCCGGCCATCAGGTCGGCGAACTGGTCGCCGCTCATGTGCACGAGTTGCTGGTGATCGCCGGCTTCGAAGAACACTTCGGGCTGGGCCAGCAGGGCGTCGTCGAGGTAGGTGTGCATGCCGTAGGCCATGGCTACCGGCGGGATGGCGCCCAGGTCGCAATCCTTGAAGACTTCGCGGATCTCGTCCTCGTGGGCCAGTACCAGCGTGCGCCCGCTTTGCGCGCAGATGGCCGCCAGGTTCAGGTGATGGCTGGACGGGATCACGGCGGCTACGTAGCCGATGTCATCCTCCAGCAACAGGGTCTTGGCCAAGCGATCTCCGGGAACGTGCGCTGCCTCCGCAGTGGCCATGCTGCTGAGGGTGTAGGGATGGCGGATGGTGTCGAAACGGCTGTTCCTGCTGTTGAGGCAATTTGCCAGGGTGGTAGCCAAGGCCATGATGCGTCTCCTTCGCTGTACGTTGCGCTCAGGGCCGCGGCGGCCCCTGCGCTTCCTACTATAGACGGTGCCCTTGGCGCCGGGGTGCCCCGCTTAGCGCATCATGCCTCGTCGTGCGCATCCGCGGGTGGCACCTGGCGCGGTTGCGGCCACAAGGCCTGCAGTTCGGTCTTGAGGAAGTTCAGCAGGTAGCGCGTGGCCATGGTCTGGTAGCGGTTGGGCATGGTCAGCATGTAGAGGCGGCTGCCGAACACGCTGATGTGGTAATCCGCCAGTACGGGCAGCAAGGTGCCCGCGTCGAGTTCCGCGCCGATGGCGTAGAGCGGGAAGATGCCCAGGCCAATGTCGCCTAGCACGCCGTCCTTCAGGAAGGCGAAATTCTCCGAGCTCAGCGTGGGCTCCAGCGCCACTTGCTCGCGCACGGCGTCTTTGCCGGTGCCGCGCGTGCCGAAGGCCTTGAGCTTCTGGCCGATGGGGGAGGCGCAGACGATGGCGTGGTCCTTGAGATCGGCCAGGTCGCGCAGCGGCGGTTGTGTGGCCAGGTAGCCGGGAGATCCGCACACCACCCATTCGACCACGCCGATCTCGGTTGCCACCACCGAGTCCGGTGGCGTGGAGATGATGCGCAGTGCCACCTCCACGTCTTCGGACACCAGGTTGTGGATGCGGTTGTCGAACACCACATCGAGGGTGATGTCGGGATAACGGTGCTTGAACTTCACCAGCAGCGGGGAGAGCATCGAGTGCCCCAGCCCGGTGGGCACCGACAAGCGCACGTGGCCTTGCAGGCTCTTGCCCATGCTGGTGATCAGCGCGTTGGCCGCCGCCACTTCACCGAGGATGTTGCGGCCGTGCTCGTACAGGCCGGCGCCGACGGGCGTGGGCTCGACATGCCGGGTGGTCCGGCGCAGCAACTGCACGCCCAGCGCTTCTTCCAGCGCCTTCAGGTGGTAGCTCACGTTGGCGCGGGTCATCTTGAGCTTGCGCGCGGCAGCCGAGAGGTTGCCAGCGTCGACGATGTCCACGAAAAGGCGTAAGGCGTTCAGGTCCATTTGGTGCCTTGGTTTTGTTCGGGTGAAAGCGTGCTGGCATTGACGGGCATGGCGAACAGTTTATCAAGCCGTTGCATGATCCATGCATGAGCACGCAATGCCGGCCGATCCGGGTGGCGGCACGCCATCTAAAGACTGGCAAGCCAAGATAAAGGAATAACGTCAAAGGCCAATTCGCAAAGGATCGCGCCGATGCATTCCCCTTATGTCGAGGCGATGATTTTCGTGAAAGGCGGCTTCGTCCAGTGCGGGGGTGGCGTGGATTGCCACTACAGTTCATCCTGCAGCGGCAATAGCCGCAGCAGGCTTTGGCCGACATGCTGGAGTACGCTCATGTACCGTGAGCTGGTTATCGGCGGTCATCGATTGTCCCAGGCGCGTGTCGGCGGTGTGGCCAAAGGCCTGGGACGGTGCGCGTGCGGCCGGATCGGGCCTGCTGGCGCAGGCTGTCATCAAGGCAGCAGCCACGGCCATGCCCGTCAGCATGCAAGAAGCGGCGGAACTCGCGCGGCACTATCGGCGTCTCAGGGATTTCCACCGGACTATGCGGCATGGTGTATTCCCCAATTTTGGCGTCGCCAGCTCTCTTTGGAATGGCGCGCTTTGCACGGTATTGCCGGCTCGGTCGGCAAGGAAAGGAAAAATCCACTCGGTCTTTTCCTGGGGCGCAATCCGGCTCCTATTGGAAAGACAGTGGGCACTTGAATCCGCAAGCGCGAATGCACCCTATCAAACGCGGTGCCTGAGCCGGTCCGCCGGGGCTTGCGTCGCGCTGGCTGATTGCCATTTCCTGCTTGTTGATGATTGGCCGGGCTTGAATGTCAGGCATCAAGAATAGGGCGCGCGTTGCGCAGTGGATGCCTGCCGGCTTGCGATAAAAAGTGGATATTGCTTAACTTCACGCCCGTGCGCTTATCCAGTTGGGGGCAAATTTGGGAAAGCCAGGCCTGTTCTGGCAGCCTTTCCTATCACATTGTCCATACATCTTTCCTGTCAGTACGGGGATTGCGGCTGCCATGCATGCGGGGCATCGTCCTTTCAAAAGCCTTTCGGGACGTCGCCATATTGCGTCATCGCGCTGTTGAGTGAGTGCGCCGCTATGACGCATGCCAATGAAGGGATCCAATGCCGTCGATGGCATGGCAGAGAAATCCGGCGTATAGGGTATTACCTGAAACCCGAATTGCGATCCGGAATGCGGACGCGTCGCGCACGAATCCGGCATCCAATCGCACCCGCATTGGGCGTGTCCACGGCGTTTTCAATTCTTGTAGAAATTTGGTCGGGTGTATCAACTTCTTACGTGATTGGATTTTCTTTAATCAAACGTGGTAGGCTATGCCAGCAAATCTTCCCTATCATTGAATTAACACCGCTCCAGGAGAATCAAAATGGCAACTTACAAGCAGCTGATTGCAGAGAAGGAAGCGCTCGAAGCAAAGCTGGCCGAGATGCGTGCCAGCGAAGTGGCGGGCGTTATTGCACAGATCCAGGGCCTGATGGCGGAATACGAACTGACGGCCGACGACATCGCCCCGAAGCGCCGCCGGGGCCGCCCGGCCGCCAGCGCGAATGGCGCCGCGGCCAAGCCCAAGGCCAGCCTGCCCCCGAAGTATCGCGATCCCAAGACCGGCGCCACCTGGACGGGCCGTGGCCGCGCACCGGCATGGCTGGGTAAGAACCGCGCACGCTTCCTGATCGCTGAAGCCTGATCGCGCTGCTGTCTTAGTGACGCAGTGGCGCCGGCCCCGCCGGCGCTAGCTTGTCCTCTGGTTTCCCCTTTGCGGGCACTGCGGCAAGCCATTGGCCTAGCCTTGCGCAAGGCCAATGGCGCTCATTACCCAATTCCCCCCGACCCGATATGAAAAAGCGCTGTTTTCAGCGTTGCTGCTTTGCGCGTCTTTTGCCGCGCAGGCGGATGAGAAGTTGCTGTCAAGGCAATACGGGGCTTGCATCGACCGTCCCGATGTCACTACCGCCGGCATGCACGACTGCATCGCCGTGGAGACGGCGCGGCAGGATAAATCCCTGAATACCGCTTATAAGAGCCTTCAACAGGCCCTGTCTCCCACCAGGAGAGCAAAGCTGCTCGACGCCCAGCGCGCATGGTTAAAGTTCCGGGAAGCCAATTGCGGTTTCCAGGCCGATCCCGATGGCGGCACGATCGCCGGTGTCAACGCGTCTGCCTGCTTCATGCAAATGACGGCGGACCGGGCTCGGGAGCTTAGCGATTTCGCCGCCGAAGCGGCAGGGCGCTAGCCAGCACCAGGTCAGCGGCACTCAAGAATGTGTCGTTTTGCGCATTTTTCCTGATTGTCAAAAAGAATTGTCCATTCTGTTCAAGGGCTGTGGGATTGTCAAAACCAGGTGACGGCGTACCATGTTGGCCACATCGTTGCTTGCTTTGACCGGAGAACCCCATGAGCCTGGACGCAGAATCCTTTTCGCTGCTGCGCGCGTCGGTGCAGCGTTTCATCGACGAACGCCTGAAGCCGGCGGAAGACACGCTCGAGGAAACCGACGACGTGCCGGCGGACATCGTTGCCGACATGAAGGAGATGGGCCTGTTCGGGATCTCCATCCCTGAGAACTACGGCGGCATCGGCCTGTCGATGGCGCAGGAATGCGACGTGGTGTACGACCTCGGCCACACTGCCTTTGCCTTCCGCTCGGTTTTCGGCACCAATGTCGGCATCGGCTCGCAGGGCATCCTGATGGATGGCACCGAGGCGCAAAAGCAGGAATATCTGCCGAAGATCGCCAGCGGCGAGCTGGTTATCTCGTTCGCGCTGACCGAGCCCAATGCCGGCTCCGATGCGGCTTCGCTGCAGACCAAGGCCGAGCTCGACGGCGACCACTACGTCATCAACGGCACCAAGCGCTTCATCACCAACGCGCCGCGCGCAGGCGCCTTCACGCTGATGGCGCGCACCGGCGGCGCCGGCGCGTCGGGCATCTCGTCGTTCATCGTGCCGGCCAACACCCCGGGAATTTCGCTTGGCAAGCCGGACAAGAAGATGGGCCAGCGCGGCACCAAGACCTGCGACGTGGTGCTGGAAAACGTGCGCGTGCCTGCCGCCAACATCATCGGCGGCGTGCCCGGCGTTGGCTTCAAGACCGCCATGAAGGTGCTCGACCGTGGCCGCCTGCATATCTCGGCGCTGGCTTGCGGCATGGCGCACCGCCTGATTTCCGATGCCGTGGCCTACGCCAAGGAACGCAAGCAGTTCGGCCAGCCGATTGGCGATTTCCAGCTGATCCAGGCCATGCTGGCCGATAGCCAGGCCGAGCTGTACGCCGGCTTGTCGATGGTGCGCGACTGCGCCCAGCGCTACGATGCCAAGACTCCGGGCAAGAGCGATCCGGAAGTCAGCATGCTGGCTTCGTGCACCAAGATGTTCTGCACCGAGATGGTGGGCCGCGTGGCCGACCGCGCCGTGCAGATCCATGGTGGCGCCGGTTATATCGCCGAGTACAAGGCAGAGCGTTTCTATCGCGACGTGCGCTTGCTGCGCCTGTACGAAGGCACCACGCAGATCCAGCAATTGATTATCGCCAAGCAATTGCTGCGCGACTGATCGGAGGGCGCGCATGCACGGCCGGCCGTGCCGGCGGCATCCGCGCATGGCCCGTGCCGCGCCTGTGCCGCGAATGCACTGCGCGCGCGGGCCAATTGATGCGCGCAACGCAATGTCCTGTTGTCTCAACGGAGGCTGCCCCGATGGCTTTTGCCGCTCTCAATCTTCCCGCCCACACCACGGATTTTCGATCCTCGCGTGCCCGCTTGCGCCTCGGTGCGGCGCCCTCGCAAGCGATTCCTGGCAACGACGACGCGGGTCCCGATAGCGCCGCCCCGTGCTATCCGATCATCGCAGCGCTGATGGCGTGCGCCGCGCGGCCCGCCTATACGCCGCTGGACTGCATCCGCCTGGCGCTCGACGCCGCCGTCGCGCTGGGCCGCGACGATCCGGTCTCCTCGGTCCAGCCCACTCGCCTGCAAAGCTTCGATGGCGCGCTGTATCGCACCGGCACGGGCGCATGGATCATTCTCTACAGCGATAGCCTGGCAGCGCCGGATGTGCGCTTCATGATTGCGTACCTGCTGGGCCGCCAGCTTCTGGGCGGCAGCGAGCTGGACTACGTGGAATGCACCAACGCTGAGTTGATGGCCATGCCGGACGATGACTCGGCCGGCGGGCTCGCCTATGCCTTTGCCAGCCGGCTGATGATGCCGCTCAATGCCTGCCGACTGGCCTTGCCCGGCGCGGTGGACCTCGACGTGCTGGACGCGCTGGCCGAGCGCCTCTGCCTGCCGGTGCATCATGTGGCGCGGCGCTGGCTGTCCTATACCTCGCGCAAGGCCGTGCTGACGCTCATGCGCGATGGCGTTGCGCTGGGCACGTGGGCGAGCGAGACGGCGTTCGGGCTGCAGGCGGATGACGTCGGTGGCGGCAAGGGGGCGCGCGCGGCGTCGCAGGCGCTGCTGCTTGGCGACGGTGTGAGCATCGAGCTGGCCGTGGGCCCCAGGCATGTGGCGGCCCGGGCAGGCGTGCACCAGCGCGCTGTCTTTCCCGTCTGACGCCCCATCTGACGCCCCGGCGCGTCAGCGATCGTGGTGCAGGTACTTGGCCTGCCGCGGCAGCCGGAAGCTGACCAGGAACACGATCGCCATCATCGCGGTCACGTACCAGTAGAAGCTGGATTCGTGGCCCAGCGATTTCAGGTCCAGCGCGACATATTCGGCGGAGCCGCCGAAGATCGCGTTGGCCACGGCATAGGCCAGCCCCACCCCCAGCGCCCGGATCTCGGTCGGGAACATCTCGGCCTTGACGATGCCGCTGATGGAGGTGTAGAGGCTCACGATGGCCAGCGCGAGGGAAATCAGCACGAAGGCGACAAAGGGGCTCTTCACGCTCCCGAGCGCCGTCAGGACCGGAACTGTGGTCAGCGCGCCAAGTGCACCGAACAGCAGCATATTGTTGCGCCGCCCGATGCGGTCCGACAGCGCGCCGAAAAACGGCTGCATGCACATGTAGAAGAACAGGCAGCAGGTCATCACGTAGCTGGCCGTCTTGATCGACATGCCGGCCGAGTTGACCAGGTACTTCTGCATATACGTGGTGAACGTATAAAAGATCAGCGAGCCGCCCGCGGTGTAGCCAAGCACGGTGAAGAAGGCCGCCTTGTGATTGCGGAACAGCTCCGTGAGCGTACCGGCCTCCTTGCTCGCCCGGGTGGCGGCGGAGGTCGTCTCATGCAGGGTCCGGCGCAGGAACAGCGCCACGACCGCCGTGATGGCGCCGATCACGAACGGGATGCGCCAGCCCCACGCCTTGAGCTCCGCCTCGTCGAGGAACTGCTGCAGCACCACCACCACGAGCACCGCCAGCAACTGGCCGCCGATCAGCGTGACATACTGGAACGACGAGAAAAATCCCCGCTGGCCCTTGAGTGCCACCTCGCTCATATAGGTGGCGGTGGTGCCGTATTCGCCGCCGACGGACAGCCCTTGCAGCAGCCGCGCGACCAGCAGCAGCGCCGGTGCCCAGGCGCCAATGCTGTTGTAGGAGGGCAGGCAGGCGATCATCAGCGAGCCGCAGCACATCATCGTTACTGAAATCAGCAGCGAGTTCTTGCGGCCATGCCGGTCGGCAATCCGCCCGAAGAGCCACCCACCTATCGGCCGCATCAGGAAGCCCGCGGCAAATACACCGGCGGTGTTCAGCAATTGCGCCGTGGGATCGGATTTGGGGAAGAAGGCCCCCGCGAAGTAGATGGCGCAGAACGCGTAGACGTAGAAGTCGAACCACTCGACGAGGTTGCCGGAAGACGCGGCCACGATCGCGTAGATGCGCTTGCGCTTTTCCTCGGTGCTCGGCGGTGCATCGAAAAGGGGGGCGGACAGGTCTGTCATGGTTTGTCTCTTCCTTTCGGCAAGTCGCCCACACGAAGAAAGCCGTGGTGCGAGATCGGCACGCAGAGTTCCAATGTAGTGCGATTGCGCCGTGATTGCGGCACAGGGTGACCTGTCTTGCACTACTTGGGGATGCGGGAGGGATAGGCTGGCGAGAAGGCGCGGCGCTTGTAGCCGCGGCGTGCCGGCCGAAAAAACGCGTCTGGCCGCATTGCGCGGCAGGGCTGGCGCCGTGGGTCGCGGCAGCGGCGAGGCGACTGGCCAGGACCGCTGCGTTTGACGTGAATAACGCCTATTGGTGTGTCTTGCTTTGTCTTGCTGTGTCTTGCTACGTTTTGCCTGCGTTACTGCGCGTCTTGCGGCCAGACTCCGTCCACATCCCTTAGCAGATGGCCTGCCAGGATGTAGTCCCCCAGCCGGGTCGCCTTGGCTTCGAGATCGAGCAGCTCATGGTCGGCCAGCGTGCCAAGATCGAACTGGCAATACAGATTGCGCTGCCTGAAGGTGGTCTTGGTCTTAGCCAGCCCTTCGATCAGGGCTTCGCGCGAATGGACAGCAATGCTTTCCTGTCCGCGGTATTGCACTTTGATGCCGCGTTTCTCTCCGAGCCGGCCGAGTTCGACGGCGTCCTGCCATCCGGTTTCATAGTCCAGCTCAAGCGCCAGCACATCTTTCGATGCGAGAAGCCGAAGCGCTTCTGCTTTGCTGCTAGCTCGCACTATTGACATCCACACCTCTTATATCGTCTTATACTGTACGAATATACAGTCAACGCGTCATTGCGGCAAGGGGTTGTCCCCAAGCCGTTTGGACTACTGCGCCAGCGGCGTCTTCCGCCGCCCTGCGTTGCCACTATTTTCCTCCAGTATTGCCCTTTAGGGGACGGTCACGGCTTCGTTTGCCGTACTGCCCGCCTTTATCGTCGCCCCGGCATCTTGCGCTGCCGTGACAGAGAAGTCCCCCGCGTAGACATGCACCACCCGAGCCGGGTCCAGGTGCTTGCGGATGGCCGCGTTGACCTGTTCGACGGTCGCCGCGGCGATAGCTTGCTCGTATTCCGTGACAAAGCGCATCGTGCGCCCCAGAAATAGCTGGCTGGCGAGCGTGCCGGCCAACGCGGAATCGCTGGTGCGGGCCAGTGTGCCTTGCTGCAGCAGGCCACTCCTGGCTTGTGCCAGCTCCTCCGGCGTGATGCCAGCGGCTGCCAGCCGCGACAGTTCTTCTTCCACGCCACGCTTGAGCTTGTCCAGGTTCTGCGGCGCATAGAGCGCTTGCATGCCGAAGCGCCCGTTGGTGTCGAGCGCGCCCACCTGAATGAAACTGCCGACACTGTAACTGATGCCGTCGCGTTGGCGCAGGCGATCCGCCAGCCGGCTCTTGAGCGCGCTCCCGCCGAACACGCGGTTGGCGATCACCAATGCCGGATATTCCGGTGCATCGCTGGTCAGCGCGACTGGTAGCGCGGCCAGGTAGATGGCATTGGCCTTGTCCGGCGTCTCGTGGGTCAGGTGGGCCGGTGCCAGCGGCACGAAGGGGCGTTCGATGCGGGCATAGGACACCTGGGCCTGCCAGTCGCCGAACAGCGTGGCCAGTTGCGCCTGTGCCGCCTGGCGGTCGAAGTCGCCAACCAGCGCCACCTGGCCGTGGCTCGCGCCATAGAAGCGCGTGTGGAAGGCGCGCAGGTCGGCCAGGCGCACTTGCCGCAGCGCCGCGATGCTCTCCTGCGGGGTGCCGACATAGCGCGGATCCCCCGATGGGTAGGGATTGCCGTGACGGCCAAGCACATTCGATGCGATCGCCTCGGGCTGGCCCAGGCCGCTCTCGATGCCGGCGATGGCGTTGGCCCGCAGGGTCTCGAACTCGGCGGCGGGCAGGCTGGGCTCGCGCAGGATGTCGCGCAGCAGCGCCAGCGTCTCGGCCAGCGTTTCGCGCCGCGCTTCAAAACGCACGGTGACCGCCTCGCCGTCGCCCTGGACCGACACCACCGCCTTGAGCTCGGACAGGCGGTCGGCGATCTGCTGCCGCTCCAGGCGGGCGGTGCCGCGCATCAGCATGGCGGCGGTGAGGCTGCCGACGGCGTCCTGGCCTTGCAGGCTGGTGACGTCGCCCATGCGCAGGATCAGCGTGCCGTTGACGGTCTGGCCGCGGCTGGGTTTGGGCAGCAGCGCGAACTGCATGCCGTTGGCCAGCTTGCCGCGCAGCGTGTGCGCCTCGATATTGTCCGGGCTAGGGTCGAACGCCGCCACTGCGGCCTTGGCCGGCTTGCCCTGGTAGGCGGCCACCAGCGCGGCGACGTCCGGCGCGGCGGGCATGGTGGCCCGGGCCAGCGTCTCGGCCGGCGCATCGCCGGGCATGTCGATGGGGATGAAGCGGCCGAGCGTGCGGTTGCTGGCGCGCAGGTAGTTTTGCGCGACCCGTTGCAGGTCGGCCAGCGTGACGCGCTCCGCCTGCTGGCGTGCCACCAGCAGCAGGCGCCAGTCACCCTTGGCGATGGCCTCGGACAAGGCGATGGCGTAGCCGGAAGGATTCTCCAGCAGGCGCTCATAGCTGTTGAGCAGGCGGGTGCGGGCGCGGTCCAGTTCCACCTGCGTCACCGGCCGGGCGGCGAAGCCCTCCACCTGCGCCACCAGCGCCTGGCGCGCGGCTTCGAGGTCCTGCGTCTTGCTCAGCCCGGCGGCGAACAGCACCGAGCCGGGATCCTTCATGCCCGCTACCGAGCCAAACTGCCAACTGGCCTTGCCGCTCTCGACCAGCGCCTTGTACAGGCGGCCGCCCGAGCCATCGGTGAGGATATCGGACAGCAGCTGCAGGGCCACCGTATCCGGATGCGCGCCCGGCGCGATGTGGTACTGCACCGCGACCAGTTGCGAGTCGCCGACGCGGCGCAGCGTCACCTCGCGCGCGCCCTCCTGCGGCGGCTCAACCGTGTACTGGGCCGGCAGCGCGCGCGTGGGCCGGGGGATCGCGCCGAAGTACTTGCCGATGCGTGCCAGCGTGGTGGCCACGTCGAACTTGCCGGCCACCACCAGCACCGCGTTGTCGGGCTGGTAATAGCGGCGGTAGAAGTCCTGCAGGTTGCCGATGGCAACGTTCTCCACGTCGCTGCGCGCGCCGATCGGCGCCTTGCCGTAGTTGTGCCAGCGGTAGGCGGCCGAGCGCATCTGCTGCATCAGCATGCTGCCGGGATTGTTCTCGGCGCGTTCCATCTCGTTGCGCACCACCGTCATCTCGCTGTCGAGCGCCTCGCGGGCGATAAAGCTGTTGACCATGCGGTCCGCTTCCATCTTCAGCGCCCAGTCCAGGTTCTCCTCGCTGGCGGTGAAGCTCTCGTAGTAGTTGGTGCGGTCGAAGGCCGTGGTGCCGTTGAACTGCATGCCGCGGCGCGTGAGCTCCTGCGCGATGGTGTTGCCGGGCTGCGCCGGCGTGCCCTTGAACAGCAGGTGCTCGAGCAAGTGCGCCATGCCGGTCTCGCCATAGTTCTCATGGCGGCTGCCGACCAGGTAGGTCATGTTGACCGTGGTGACGGGCTGCGCTGCGTCGGGCGCCAGCAGCACGCGCAGGCCGTTGGGAAGCCGGTACTCGGTAATGCCTTCCACGCTGGCGACTTCCGCCGGCGCCGCGGTGGGCAGCTTCGCGGCGGCAGGCGCGGGCGCGGCAGGCACGCCAGGCGCGGCGTTCGCGGATACGCTGAAAGCCAGGGCCAGCAGGAAGGAAAGACGCTTGATGATGGGACGCATGCGGAATTCGAAGAGTGAGTGGGCAGCCTCGCGGCGGAATCCGCGGAAATTCGCTGAAGATCTGCTCGAGATCCGCGGGAGCCTGCGGGGCGCGGCAAGGCGGTGGCATTGACGGCCCGGTGGCTGATTCTATCCGGTGCCAGCGAGCGTGGCGGCAAGCCTTGGCGTTTCCCGGACGATTCATGGTGAATTTGGGAAGTTTCCGCACGTCTTGCGCTCCACTCGGCGCTGAAAAAGGCGCCTCCGGGCCGCCGAGGCAAATGTCCGAATCCAGCTATTCCGGCCCGGCCAACGGAGTAGCATGCTGCCTATGAAACTCGATCCGGATACCTGCTACAAGGCCGTGGCCTCGCACGACCGCCGCTTCGACGGACGCTTCTTCGTGGGCGTGTCGTCCACCGGCGTCTACTGCCGGCCGATCTGCGCGGTGCGCACGCCCAAGCGCGAAAACTGCACCTTCTACGACACCGCGGCCGCGGCCGAGAAACAAGGCTTCCGGCCCTGCCTGCGCTGCCGGCCCGAGCTGGCGCCGGGCCACGGCCTGGCCGACCTGTCAGGGCGCCTGGCCCAGGCCGCGGCCACGCTGATCGACGAGGGTTTCATGGTGGATGCCGGCGTGGCCGGGCTGGCCGCGCGCATCGGCATTACCGAGCGCCACCTGCGCCGGCTGTTCGATGCGCAGTTCGGCGTCTCGGTACTGGAGTACGCGCAGACGCAACGATTGCTGCTGGCCAAGCGCCTCCTGACCGATACGGGGCTGACCGTAACCGACGTGGCGCACGCCGCCGGCTTTGGCAGCGTGCGGCGCTTCAACGACGTGCTCAAGACGCGCTACGGGCTGACGCCCATGGCCATGCGTAAGCGCGCCGCCGACAACGTGGCCGACGAGCTGGTGTTCGAGCTGGGTTACCGCCCGCCGATGGCCTGGACCGCGTTCCTGCAATTCCTGGGCGTGCGCGCGGTGGACGGCATCGAGCAGCTTGGCGATGGCACCTACGCGCGCACGCTGGCCATCGACAGCAGCGGCCGCACGCATCTCGGCTGGCTGCAGCTGGAGCATGTAGCGCGCCGCCATGTGATCAAGGTGACGTTGTCCGCTTCGCTGGCGCACGTGATTCCGCAAGCGCTGGGCCGCGTACGGCGGCTGTGCGACCTGGGTTGCCGGCCCGATGTGGTCGACCAGCACCTCGGGCCGCTGGCCGCCGAAGCACCCGGCATGCGCCTGCCCGGCGCGGTGGACGGCTTCGAGATCGCGGTGCGCGCGGTGGTGGGCCAGGTGATCTCGGTGAAGCACGCGCGCACGCTGCTGGCGCGGCTAGCCGAGCGCCACGGGTTGACACTGGCACAGCCCACGCCGACGCTGCGCTTTACGTTTCCCGGCGCGGCTGCGCTGGCTGGTGTGCCGCCCGAGGCCCTGCGCGAGATCGGCATCCCGCTGGGCAAGGGCCGGGCCATCCATGCCATCGCCAGCCGCGTGGCGGCGGGCGAACTCAAGCTGGAGCCCAACGCCGCGCCGGAAGACACCATGGCGCGGCTGCGCGAGATCGAAGGCGTTGGCGACTGGACCGCGCAATACGTGGCCATGCGCGCGCTCGGCTGGCCGGATGCCTTCCCCGGCACCGACTACGTCTTGCGCAAGGTGCTCGGCATCGCTACTGTGCGAGGCATGAACCAGCACGTCGCGCAGTGGGCACCATGGCGCGCTTACGCCGCCATCCACCTGTGGCGGCGCCACGAAGAACACAAGTCGGGCAAGTCGTACAAGTCGGAACGAGACGGCAAGACAAAGGACACACCATGATTGCATACCGCATCGTCGCCAGCCCGTTGGGCGAAGTGCTGTTGCGCGTCGACGGCGCGCGCTTGAGCGGGCTGTTCTTCTCCGGGCAGAAGTACTATCCGGCGGCGGCCATGCCGGACATGAGCGTGCCCGCCGCCGCCCGGCCCGTATTCGAGCAGGCCGCCGATGAGCTGGCCGACTACTTTGCCGAGCGCCTGCAGGCCTTCACCGTGCCCATGGTGCTGGGCGGCAGCCCCTTCCAGCATGCGGTCTGGCAGGCACTGTGCGAGATCCCGTTTGGCGAGACCACGTCGTATGGCGAACTGGGCGCCGGGCTGGGCCTGGGGCCGACCCATGCGCGCGCGATCGGCGGGGCGGTAGGGCGCAACCCCTTGTCGGTGATCGTGCCTTGCCATCGCGTGCTGGGCGCCAGCGGAGACCTCACAGGCTATGCCGGCGGCACCGACCGCAAGCGCGCGCTGCTGCGGCTGGAAGGCACCGCCGCGGCCATGGCGCTGCCCATCCTGCGTCAGTCAGCGTTAGCGTTTCAGTAAGCGGCATCGCGCCGCTGCGCTTGACCACTCGCGCCAGGCAGTCACGGGAGGTGATACCGATGGCACGTTTGTTCGTCGCGATCGAGGTTCCACAAGCGCTGGCAGCCGCGCTGCTGGCTCGCGTGCCGCGCGTGGCGGCCATCCGCGCGGCGACGCCGCATCAGGTCCATCTGACGCTGCACTTCCTCGGAGAGCAGGACGACGCCACGGCGGCATGCATCGAGCAGGCGCTTGGGGGTGTATCAGGCGCGGCCTTTGCGCTCACGGTGAAAGACGCTGGCTATTTTCGCGGGCGGCGGGCGAGTGTGCTGTGGGCGGGAGTGGCACCCAATGCGGCGCTGGACAGCCTGCAAGCGGATATGGCGCAGGTCCTTGCCGGATGCGAGAGCGCGCCGTTACCGGATGCGGGCTCGCAGCGGCATGCGCGTTTCCATCCGCACATCACGCTCGCGCGCTGCGGGCCTGCCGTGGCGGATACCGCGTTGCAGGCATGGCGCGCCTCGCAGGCGGAACTGGTGTGCGAGCCGTTCCCTGTCGAGCGCTTCATCCTGTATCAAAGCCACCTGCACGCCGGCGGCGCGCAGCATGTGTGCCGGCGTGCGTATGCGCTGGATCTGGCGGCAGCCTGATGCCGTCGGCAACTGCCTGCGTCAGGCCAGGTTGCCGAGGCCAAGCGCTAGTCCCAGCGCCAGCAACACCGAGCCAATAACCCGATCCAGCAATCGCTGGCGCCGCAGCATGGCGGCGCGCAGCGCGGGCGTGCTCAAGCAGCAGGCAATCAGGCCGAACCAGGCCAGGTGCGCCAGCGACATGAACAGGCCATAGCCGAACTGCACCGCCAGCGGCGTTTGCGCATTCACCACCTGCGTATAGGTGCTGACCACGAACAACGTGGTCTTGGGATTGAGCGCATTGGTGAGAAAGCCCATCTTGAGCGCGCCGAACGCTGTCAACGCGGGCGTGCCCGCATCCGCGGCGAGCGATGGCGCGTTCGTGCCCGGCGCGCGCTTGCGCAAGGTCTGGATGCCGATCCAGATCAGGTAAGCGGCGCCGAGCAGCTTCACCACCGTCAACAGCTTGTGCGCGTGCTCCATCAACAACGCCACGCCGAACATCGTATAGAAAACGTGCACTTGCACGCCAAGGGCGATGCCGAGCGCGCACAGCAGCCCGGCCTTGCGGCCATGCACGAAGCTGTTGCGCATCACCATGGCGAAGTCGGGGCCCGGGCTGATCACGGCCAGCACGGTGATGGTGGCGACGGCCAGCAGTTCGGTGAGAGGGTGCATATTGTGTGAGTATCCTTGACGGGATGGGGGCGGGGTCCCAAGCATTCTCCGAGTTGATGTGTGGCGCCACAACCGATTTATACTCGTGAAAATACGTGAGAAAAATTGACACATCGAGGCAAACATGCACTGGCTGGGCGGGATCCGTTTCTTCGAGGCCGCGGCACGGCACCAGAGTTTCATGCGGGCTGCGGACGAGCTGCACCTGACCCACGGCGCGGTCAGCCGCCAGATTCGCCAGCTGGAGGAGGCGCTCGGCGTGGCGCTGTTCGAGCGCCGCAACCGGGCCGTCTTCCTGACCGAGGCGGGGCACACCCTGCATGCCGCCGCCACCCAGTCGCTCGAAGTGCTGGGCGCAGCAGCGCAGCGTATCCGTGCGCATGCCCAGCCCAAGGCGCTGGTCCTGTCGTGCGAGCCCACCATCGCCATGCGCTGGCTGATTCCTCGCCTGCCGCGCTTTACCGAGACGCACCCGGAGGTGACGCTGCACCTGATGGCCGCTGGCGGGCCGGTGGACTTCGCGCGCAGCGGCGTGGATCTGGCGCTGCGCCGCAACGATTTTCATGTGGGGCCGGAATTGCATGCCCATGAAGTTGCCGAGGAATGGGTGGGCGTGGTCTGCCGCGTGGGGGCCAGCGTCGGGGCGTCGTCCCATCGGCTGCATACGCGCTCGCGCCCGGATGCCTGGCAGCGCTGGGCCAAGGCCGCTGGCGGCGCGCAGCGCTTTGGCGCCGATGCCTGGTACGAGCATTTCTACCTGACCATCCAGGCCGCCGCGGCCGGGCTTGGATGCGCGATCGCATCGCGCCTGATGGTGGCCGACGAGATCGCCGACGGCCGCATCGCCGCGCCGCGGGGCTTCGTGCGCGATGGATCTTGTTATCAATTGCTCTCGCCGGTGGCGTTCGAGCACGATGCGCGGCGTCGCGCGGTAAGGGACTGGCTGTGCCAGGAGGCGCAAGCATCGCTCGGCGCGGATCCCGCCCGGGTGGCTGCATCGCCACATCCAGAGGACGGGACCAAGGGCGCGGCAAAACGACGTGGGCGCAAAGACGGCAAATGAGGCGTAAACCCGCTCCGGCGGGCTACCCCACGGAAGTCTGGCTCAAGTTTTGCCACACTTCGCCGTTGTTCAAACAAGAGCTTGCGCAGCAGCAGGCGTCGCGCTTAACATGCGGCGCTAGCCGCTCGCCCCCCGCTTGCATCCGGGTACGCGGGCAGCCCGAATTCCCCCGTCGCAAGCCAGTCTGGCGCGACGCAGGCCTCTCTCAGACGTTTGCGTGATTTTCATGAGTCTCCAAGATTCCCCGGAACAATCCGAGCTTGACGCCGGCGCGTTGCCAGACGACCGCTATCGCCTTACCCATTCCTCGCAGATCGGCACCGTGCTGCGCGACCTCGCCTGGCAGAAGTGCATCCTGAACGTGCGTGCGCGTAGCGCCCACGAGATGGTCACGACCGTGCTGCATGTGGATCCGGCCAGCCGCACCTTTGTCTTCGACTGGTGTTCCACCGAGCCCGAGCGGCAGGCGCTGCTGGCGTCCAACGAGAATGCCTTCTCGGCGTCGCTGCGCGGGGTCCCCGTGAACTTCATGATCGGCACGCCCGAGGTCACGCAGTTCCAGGGTGGCCCGGCGTTTACCGCGCCGTTCCCGGAGAAGCTCTACCACTTCCAGCGCCGCCGTCATTTCCGCGCGCGCACGCTGGTCACCAAGGGCTATGTCTGCACCATCAAGATGAGCGACGGCACCGTGCTCAAGCTCGACATTGCAGATCTCTCGCTCTCGGGTGTCGGCTTGCGCTCCAAGACCGTGGATGCCACGCACCTGCCGGTGGGCACCACGATCTCCGGCGTGCATCTGGATTTTGGCGCGCTGGGCAAGCTGGACCTCAGCCTGCAAGTGGTGGGCCACTGGCTGGCCGGGCGCGATGACAACGCCATCCACCATTTCGGTTGCGCGTTCTCCAACCTCGACGGCCGCACGGAAAACTTCCTGCAGCGCCTGGTGTTTGCGCTGGAACTAGCCAGCCGCGGCTAAGCGCCAGTGCCGCCATGCGGCACCAGCCGGCCTCGCGGGCCGGCTTCTTTCCCGGCTTTGCCTTCTCTCGCGAGCCCGCAGACACCGCTGCCCTGGGCCGCTCAGGATGTAGATGAACGCCTCGCCTGGTGGCGGCGTCTCGGCGAACTCGCTCGTCTCAGTGGCTCAGGCGGCGATCAGCTTGCCGATGGCCGCCGCCGCTTCGCGCATCGGCGGCAGCAGGCGCGAGATCATCTCCGCTTCCGATACCTGCGCCGCGCGCACGCTGACGCTGATGCCCGCCATGACGCTGCCTGAAATGCCGCGCACCGGCACCGCGATGGCGCGCAGGCCGGGCTCCAGTTCCTCGTCGATCAGCACATAGTCCAGCTCGCGGGCATGCGCAAAGCTGGCCTCCAGCTCGGGCCGCGAGATCTTGGTCTGCAGCGTGCGCGGGCGCAGGTCGACGTGGTCGAAGAAGTCCTCCAGCGCGGGCTCGGCCAGGTGGGCCAGCAGCATGCGGCCGATCGACGTGCAATAAGCCGGCAGCCGGCTGCCCATCCCGAGCGAATAAGTGAGCACCCGCTGCACCTCCGAGCGCACCAGGTAAAGGATGTCGGTGTCGTCCAGGATGGCCAGCGCCGATGTCTGCTGGATGCGCGTGCTCAGCGCGTCGAGGATCGGCTGGGCAAGCGACACCAGCGATGTCGACGAGAAATACGCATGGCCCAGATGCAGCACGCGCGGGCGCAGCGCGAACTGTCCGCCTTGCTGGCTGACATAGCCGAGCTGCTCCAGCGTGTACAGGCAGCGCCGTACCGATGCGCGCGAGAGCTGGGTGCGCTGTGCCACCTGGGAGATGGTGAGCGGGCGCTTACGCTCGGAGAAGGCTTCGAGCACGCTCAAGCCGCGCGCCAGCGACAGCATGAAGTTCGGGTCGCCGGCAAAACTGTTGAGAAGGTCGGCCTGCGGACGGGCGACGCGGACAGTGGCGGCCGTTGCCTGGCCAGGGCTGCTGGGAATGGGGGCGTCCATGTGGGCGAGTGCGCGCGGGTTGTTCGATAATCGCGCATCTTAAACCGGCTGGGCTCCGCGGGCCAGCGCTTTTGTTGCGCCCGATCCCCGTTTTGGTGCATGGATCGGGTTAGCCGACAAAAAAAAACGTCGCCGTCTCAAGGGCACGGCGACTGGAAGGGTGTGTCATCAAGACGGGGATCTCGGCGACAGGTCCAGCATAGGACGTGGCGGTCAGACATTGAATACAACTTCCGAGGGGATTTATGCCTGGCATGTCGCAGCCGCCAGGCGCGCGCGGCGCCTGGCGCCCCCCGCTGCGGCGAGGCGGGTAAAATCGCGCCCTTGATGTCGCCGCCGTCCCGGTCCGCCCCCGCCAAGCATTGCGCGGCTGGCCCGGCCGGCGCCCGCAGCCCACCGCGCAGCCCCGAATTGAAGCCAGCCATGACCCATCAGCCCGAACTCTCCCCCGAAGCCGACGACCAGGACGCCGCCGGGGACAACGCAGAAAAGATCCAGGAGCCGCGCCTGTGGCGTGCCGACGGCTGGACCGCCCGCGTGATCAAGAACGAGGACGATGATGGCTGGGCCGTTGCCATGATCAAGGACGGCGAGCCCGAGCCCGCACTGGTCGGCCCCTGGACCATGGGCCGCGACAAGAAGAACCCCAAGCCGCTGGACACCAACGCCTTCTCGACGCTGGTCAAGACCGCCTCCGAAGTGCTGCGCCGGCACGAGCAGCAACTGCACGCCATGCTGCACAAGAGCGTGATCGTCGACACGGACACCGCGCGCATCAGCGTCACGCTCGACATCGTGCCCGACGAAGACAATCCCTACGCGGTGCTGAGCGCCACTGACGAGAACGGCGACGAACTGGCGCAGGTGCGCGTGTCGGCCGGCTTCAAGCTGAGCAAGGCCAGCGCCGCGGACTGGATCGAGAACGAATACCGCAAGCCGCGCTGAGCGGTTGAGCGTCCTGCCTTGGCAGCGCGGATGCTCCTTCGCCTCCATCCCGGTGCTGGATGCCGTCAAGCTGATCCGGCGCCCAGTGATTGAGCGGCACATCACCAATATCCATGCTCGCGAGGAGACGCATCGCCATTCGCTCATCTCGCGTGCGGCCACTGGCGCGATCTGCGGGCTTGGCGTTGCCGGCTATACGCTGGCGCTGCGCGCCATGGCCGACGCCCTGCGGCGCTAGTGCGACGCCAAGTCTGCCGGCCGCCTCAGGCCAGCAGCACCAGTGCGATGGCGATCGCCGCCGGCAAGCCCTGCACCCACAGGATCTTGCGGCTGGCCGTGCAGGCACCGAAGATCCCGGCCGCCAGCACGCAGCACAGGAAGAACAACTGCACCGGCACCGCGGCGGTGACCAGGCCCCACAGCAGGCCGGCCGCGAGGAAGCCGTTGTACAGCCCCTGGTTGGCCGCCAGCGCCTTGGTGGCGACGGCGAACTCCTGCGTCAGCCCGAAGGCCCGCATGCCCTTGGGCTTATCCCACAGGAACATCTCCAGCACCATGATGTACACATGTTCCAGCGCTACCAGCGCCACAGCTGCAAGGGACAACCATTTCATGGCGGGGATCTCGGAAAGGGGAAAAACAGGAAGGGGTTTGGGCGGTCTGCCGCTTTAGCGTTGCGGGGCTGGGGCGAGCCGCGCGATCAACGCGGCATGCCGCGGGTGCGAAGCCAGCAGGCTGTCGGCATTGGCCAGTTCGAACTCGCCGAACTCAAAGCCCGGCGCCACCGTGCAGCCCACCAGCGAGAAGCCATCCGGATCGCTGCGCTCGGCGGCGAACCAGCAGCCGGCCTTGACCACCGCCTGGAAGACCGCGTCGTCATCGGCGAGCGCGTTGCCCAGCCGGTGCGTGGTGAGGCTGCCGTCTTCCTCCAGCACATGCACGTTGAGCGCGCAGCCCGAGTAGAAGTGCCACACCTCGTCGGAGCGGATGCGGTGCCAGGCGGAGTAGGCGTTGTCGCACAGCAGGTAGTAGATCGCGGTGGAGGCGGCATGCGTGGCGAGATTGCCTGCACCTTCGCGCGACACACGCGCTGCGTCGCGATGGGTCTCGCGGTAGTAGCCGCCTTCCGGATGCGGCCGCAGCGCAAAGCGATGAATCAGCTGGTCCTTGCCTTGGTTCTGCGAGTCAGGTTGGGCGGGCATGCGCGGGGCTCCGGGATCGATAGCCGCCATCATGCCCGCTTGCCGGCGCAATAGGCAATTGGCAACAACGCGAAGCGAACCCGCAGGCTCAGCGCATCGCGCTATCCGCCCCCGGGCCGATCCACGCGCGCACGGCGCGCACCGCATCGTCGTCGCGCCGGTGCGCCGGGTAGACCAGGTAATAGCCGTCGCCCTCGATGACCGGGCCGCACGGCTGCACCAGCGCGCCGCTGCGCAATTCCTCCGCCACCAGCGTCAGACTCAGCAAGGCCACGCCCTGGCCGCCAAGCGCCGCGAGGATGGCGTGGGTCTCATCGGAGAAGGTGGGGCCGCTGGCCGCGTCGAGACGGTCCAGTCCGGCCTCCTGCTGCCACAGGGCCCAGGTTATGGGGTGGCGCGCAGTGCTGCGCCATTGGTGGTGCAGCAAGGTCTGGCGGCGCAGCCCTGCGGCGGACTTCACGCCTAGCAGCGGGCTGCAGACCGGTGCAAAGCGCTCGCGCCATAGCAGCTCGGCGTCCAGTCCGCGCCATTTGCCGCTGCCGTAGCGGATGGCGGCGTCGGCCTGGCCCGCGTGCAGGTCCACGGCATCCAGCGAGGCATGCACATGCAGGTCGAACTCCGGCGCCACGGCCCGCAGCCCCGGTGCGCGCGGCAGCAGCCAGCGCGCGGCGAAGGCCGGCGTGGCCGATACCGTGAGCGTCTTGCGCGATGGCGGCGCACGCAGCCTGGCCACGGCCTGCTCCAGCGCGTCGAAGCCGTTGCGCGTGCCCGGGTACAGCGCGGCGCCATGCGCGCTCAGCACCAGCCGGCGCGGCAAGCGCTCGAAGAGCGTCACGCCAAGCACTTGCTCCAGCAGCCGTAGCTGATGGCTCACCGCCGTCGGCGTGACCGACAGCTCCTGCGCCGCATGCTTGACGCTAAGGTGCCGCGCGGTGGCTTCGAAAGCGCGCAGCGCGGCAAGCGGCGGCAGGCGGCGGGGCGTGGTTTCGGATGAGGTATTGTCAGCCATGAGGCAGAGAAAGGATCGGTTGTGAGGATGCTATGGCGAGTCTACATTGCCATCACCCTCAACCGCATGGGCTGACCGATGAGAACGGCTCATGCATGACCAACCGAAATGGAACGACATGGCTCACCTCCTTCATATCGACGCCAGCGCCCGCCCGGGACGCTCCGGCACCGACGCCCACGGCTCGCACACGCGCCGTCTCTCGCACCGCTTCGTCAACCGCTGGCAAGCGGCGCGTCCTGCGGACACGGTGACTTACCGCGACGTGGGCCAGCACCCGCCCGCGCCCGTCGGCGCGGACTGGATTCGCAGTGCCTTTACGCCGTCCGCGCGGCGCGAGCCGTGGATGGATGCGGTGCTGGCCGAAAGCGATCGCCTGGTCGCGGAAATCGAGCGCGCCGACGTGCTGGTGATCGGCGTGCCGATGTACAACTTTGGCGTTCCGGCGCAACTCAAGGCGTATATCGACAATATCGTGCGCGTGGGCAAGACCTTCGGCTTTGATCGCGAACGCGCTGGCGAGCCTTACTGGCCGATGCTGGCGGGGCGCGGCAAGCAACTGGTGCTGCTGACCGCACGCGGCGACTACGGCTACGGCGACCGCCTGGCCCGGCTCGACCATGTCACCCCGGCGCTGCGCGCGGCGTTCGGCTACATCGGCATCGACGACGCGGTCGAGGTCGCCATCGAGTACGACGAGTTCGGTGGCGAGCGGCTGGCCGCCTCGATCGCGCAGGCCGAGGCGGAGGTGGATGCTTTTGTCGTCACGACGATGCGGCGGATGCGCGACGAGACGGAAGCATTGCAGCCCTGAAGCCCTGAAGCCAGGAAGGCCTTTCCGCGCGGCTCGCAATCATCCCGCGTCCTTGTGCATCCACGCCGCGTTTCGCGGCGTATCTGGTTTAACCGCGCGATTCACGTGTGGCCGGACCAGCGCAAGGCGCTGCTCCCCTGCAAGCCAGTCGCGATCCGCCGATCGCCCAGAAGGAGATTGCCATGACCCGCCATTTCTTCAAGCTGTTGATGACTTCGGCCGCACTTGCCGGCATTGCCGCCACGGCGGTTCCGGCGCAAGCCTCCGGTCCCAAGGACAGTGCCGTGTCCGCAGACCGCTACGGCTACGTCTTCCATGCGTCGCGTTTCGACGTCTATAGCGATGGCGCACGCCTGGACCCGGCCGCTGTTCCGGCGATGGGCGCCGATGCCAGCCGCCTGCGCAAGCCAGATCCGTTCTCGGACGGCGCGCAGAAGCTGGCCGGCATGGACCGTAGCGGCGTTTCCTCGGATCCGGCGCGCAAGGCCGATCCTTTCCAGGACGGTGCCCAGAAGCTGGCCGGCATGGACCGTAGCGGCCCTTCCGCGGATCCCGCGCGTAAGTTCGATACCTATCAGGACGGCGCCCACGCCTGACTATCGGAGCAATAGTGGAGCGATAGCCGGAGCGGATCGCCCCCGGCCCGGCCCGGCGGGCGCTTCGTTCAGGGTTTTTGAAGCTGGCATGCAAGTCAACGCACGGCAACCGCGCCGCCTTGGTGGCACACTACTGCCTATGCCCGTCGGCGCGAGCATCCTCGCTCGCGCCGATTACCTTGACGGGGCGAAAACGGCAATAGCGCGGGAGATCGGTGTGGGTGAATTGCAGTCCTTGCTGGAGAGCCACGGCGTGATGCTTGTGTTTCTCAATGTGCTGGCCGAGCAGGCCGGGCTGCCGGTGCCGGCCGTTCCCATGCTGTTCGTTGCCGGCGCGCTTGGCATGCGCGAGGGCGGCCCGGCGCTGGGGGCCGTGCTGGCGGCCGTTATCCTGGCCTGCCTGATTGCCGATACGGCCTGGTACTTCGCCGGCAAGCGGCTCGGGCAACCCATGCTGCGCACCATCTGCCGCGTTTCCATCTCGCCCGATAGCTGCATCCGCCAGACCCAGTCGCTGTACCTGCGCGTGGGCCCGCGCTCGCTGGTGTTCGCCAAGCTGCTGCCGGGCGCCGGCGCGTTGTCCACCGCCATGGCCGGCATGACGTCCACGCCGTTCGCGGTATTCCTGTTCTACGACGCCATCGGGGCGCTGGTGTGGGCCGGCGGCGCGCTGCTGGTTGGCGTGGTGTTCACCGATTTTGTCGAAGTCATCCTGAGCGCCTTCAGCACCTATGGCCCGGTGGCCGTCATGGTGGTGTTGGGCGCCTTCGCCGCCTTCGTCGCGTGGAAGTTCTGGCGGCGCGTGCGCCTGTTGCGCCGCACCCGCCGTGTGCCCCGCATGTCGGTGGGGGAACTGGAGGCGCGCCGGCTAGGCGATCGCTTCCCGCTGGTGCTCGATGTGCGCAGCGACGCGGTGGAGCGGATCCCCGGCGCGATGACCATCGACCTGAATGCGCCGCTGGAATTACTCTCCGAGCATCCGACCAGCATCGATATTGTTGTCTACTGCGCTTGCCCGCATGAGGTGTCGGCCGCGGTGCTGGCGGAGCGCCTGAAGGCTGCCGGCTACGCCAATACCTGGGCGCTGGCCGGCGGCTTCGACGAATGGAAGCGCCAGCACGGCGAGACGTTGCCGGCCGCTGCCACAGAGGACGTTACCGCAGCGGCGCTTGCGCCACACGCGGGCGGTCCTGGCGCGCTGCGCTAAACCTTGGCGCTATCCGGAGCCTGGCTCTTCTGCGCCAGCATGGCAGCCGGCGCAGGCATTGCGCGCCAGGCCCCGGGGGATCAGCAGCCGACCCAGTAGGCGTAGCCCACCAGCCGGTCGCCGAGGAAGTACAGGCGGTACTGGTCGCCGTCGCCATCCAGCGTGTAGAGCGTGGTGTAGGCGAGTTGTTCGAGCGGGTCGCCCTCGTCGCGGTCGGCCGGGCTGCGCACCTTGCCCGGCGCCTCGGCCATCTTCCAGTGCGGGTTCTTGCGCAGGGCCGCGTTGAGCTGCGTCAGCGTGGAGGCCGCGGTCACGTCCTGGCTTTCCAGCTTGAGCGTCAGCCCGGCGGGGATGCCGTGCAGGGCGCGGATCACGGCGTCGCCGCTGCGGCCTACTTCGATCAGCGCATCGGGGTAGTGGTAGTCCATCAGGTGCTCTTCGTCGAGCGCCGTGCCGCATTCATCCTGGTTGGGCGTGATGTCGGGCGGCTTGCCCCACGCTGCCCGCACGTCCGCCATGCTGGTCAGCCCGCGCAAGGCCACCAGCGGGCGGGCCAGCGGCGCGGGTGCGAAGCTGGGCCCGTCGTCCGGCGCGCTAGCGCCTTCGGCGCGCGCCGCCTGCGCATCCGATGCGGCAGCGGCGGGGGCGGCCGGAGCCGGTTCATTGCGTTCGCAGCCAGGCAGCGCTGCGAGCGCGGCGCAGGCGGCGAGGGCGGACAGGCAGCGGGACAGCGCGGGGCTGTCGGTGTCGTTTTGGCGGAGCATGTTGCAAGAATAGCCGCTAAGGCGGGGACTGCGTCAGGAGCGCAACCATACACCGAAGCGCGCCCGCTGAAAATGCCCGCGTGTGGCTTGCCGCACGTCCGGGCACGGCTGCGCCTCGTCTTAGTGCGCCGTGCCGGCGCGCTGGAAACCTGTCATGTCGGGATAGATCGCGCGGATCTTGCCCCATTCCAACGCGTTGAAGAACTGGCACTTGCCAGCGCCGAAGCGCTTGGCCACTTCCACGCAGAAGCGCACCGCCTCGGCAATGTCGATCTCGTGGTTGGCGCTGGTGGCGCTGCCCGAGACCACCGACTGCGCCGTCAGCGCCACGCCTACCACCGGGGCGGCGGTGGCCACATGCGGCTGCATGATGCTGTTGAAGTGGTACAGGCCGTTATGGTAGGGCGTGATGTCCTGCTGCGAGATCGGGAAGGTCACTGCCGGGCAGCCGGTGGTGGATTCCATCGTCGCCACCAGGTCCGGGCTCACGCGCAGGATATAGCCCTGCATGGCGGTGGGCGAGATGGCAAAGCCACGGTGCTTGATGATGCTGTTGCCCTTGGATGCATCCAGCGACAGGATCGCATCCATCTCCGGCAGCACCTGGTAGTCGTTCATGGTGTCGGACGATACCGGCATGCCCATGAAGGGCACCGGATCGTGCGGCTGCATCGATACGTTGGTGGACAAGTGCGTGGTCACGATGACGTCGCCGGCCAGGTGGTCGCCCTTGTGCTTCATCTGCGCCAGTTTGAGCGCCACGGCCAGGCTGCCGATCGGGCCATCCGCGTCGGACACCAGGCCTACCAGCTCCGGGCGCGCGCCGATGGCGCCGTTGCGGCCGATCACGCCCAGCGTGGGGGCTTTACCGCTGCTGCGCTTGCCTTGTGTGCCGGGGATGACGATGGTGATGAAGTCGGTCGTGTTCGCGGTGGGTTCCGGCGGGGCGTTATTGATGGTGACGACTTCCACCGTTACGCCGGAGGCGGCGTAGGCGTCGAACAGTTCGCGTACTACTGCGCCGTTGGCGTTGGGGGTGTCGAGGGCTTCGTGGATGACCAGCGTTTGCTGCAGGGCCATGGGGTTCTCCTTGGATGGGTTGGGTTGAAGCCAACTTCAAAGTCAACTTCAAAGGCCTAAGGTCAAAGGCTTAAAGTCAAAGGCAGTTTCACCACCCCTGCGGGGCGGCGACCTACTTTCTTGTCTTGCCAAGAAAGTAGGCAAAGAAGGCGCGCCATACGGCCTTGGCACACCTTCACGGCTCGCTTCGCATCGCGCTGGGGTGATTCCCGCCTGGGGGCGCGAATCACGGCCGAACCGGATCGATGCTTCAATTCTCCTGCCGGTTTGCTCCCCTCTCCCGCTTGCGGGAGAGGGGCTGGGGGAGAGGGCGGGCGACCGATATGCCGCCGTCATTCCAATCCGCATTGGCCTGCCGCACCTTCAAAACAGATGGCGCATGCCCAGCATCACGGTCGTCTGGTTATTGCGGCCGTCCAGCTTCTTGCCGCTGTCGCCGGTCCAGTTGGTCGTGCCGTTGCCGAACAGGCCGGACCAGTCGCCATGTACCCAGTCGTACGCCAGCGCCAGATACACGTCGGTGCGCTTGCTGAAGGCGTAGTCGGCCAAGCCGTAGGCGGTGGTGCGGTTGCCGCTGAAGGCGTCGGCGCGGGTGCGGTCGTGCATCACGCTGGCGGTCAGCGTCACGGCGGGGGTGACCGTGTAGTTGGCGCCCACGGTGAAGAAGTCGTCGCGTCGGCTGCTGCCGAACACCGAGTTGAAAGCGGCTCGGTTGGTGGCGGTGGCGGCGGTCGACATGCTGGTGATGGTGGCGGTATCGGTGCCGCCCTTGGACGAATCGAAGCCAGCGTCGCGGTCGCTGTAGATATAGTTGGCGAACAGGCTGGCGCGGCCCACCGAGGCTTTCAGCCCGGCCAGGTAGATGCGCGCGGCGCGGCTCATGCTGTCGCGGGTTTGCTGGAAGTCGCCCACGGCCACGAGCGGGCCCGAGGCGTATTTCACGCCCAGCGAGATCGATGACAGCGCGGAGCCCTTGCCGGCGGTCTCGCCCAGCGCGTACTCGGCAATCACCGCCACCGGGCCGTAGTTGCCGGTGTAGCTCACCGCGTTGTCGTAGCGCTGGCCGGTCAGGAAGACCATCCACGCATTGGACGGCGCGGCGCCCACGCCGAGCGGGTCCACGTGGTACAGCATGGTGTTGGCCGTGGTGTACTGCCGGCCCAGCGCCACTTCGCCATAGCGCTTGCTGCCGATCTTCACATAGGCCTGGCGGCCGAACAGCTGGCCCTGCTGGTCGAGCTTGCCGGTATCCGCCAGCAGGCCGTTTTCCAGCATGAAGCCCGCCGACAGGTCGCCGCCCAGGTCTTCGCTGCCCTTGAAGCCGAAGCGGCTGCCGGACAAGAAGCCTTCGCCGCCCTGTTGCAGGCCAACCTGCGCGTTGCCGTTAGGGTCCGAATGGGTCTGGTAGGTGAGCGCGGTGTCGAGCACGCCGTACAGCGTGACGCCGCTCTGCGCCATGGCGGCGGCGGGCAGGCTCAATGCGAGCGCGCCAAGCCAGTGCTTGTTGGTCATGGTGTTTCCTCCTCCAAGGGTAATAGGGGGCCTGCGCAGGGGTCTTTCGCCCTGCGTCGGGGGTATGGCGTGGGTGGTTTAGCGCCGCGAGGCGCCGGGGGTAGTGCCCGGAATCAAGCCCGGAATCAATCCCGGAGTCAGGCCCGGAAGTCTTGCCAGCCGTCCATGCCGGCCGGCCCGGAGATGCGCGACAAGGGGAAGGTCTCGCCCTCGCGCAGCGTCTCTACCTGCCCCTCGGCGGTGAAGTGCAGCGCGTGGCGCTCGCCCAGCACGGTGCCGTTGCTGCCATCGGAGAACAGCGCGGAGCCTTCCGGCAGCGCGAGGACCTGCTCCGGCGCGTTGATGTGCAGGAACTCGGCCAGGCGCTCTTCGCGGCTCTCGCCGTTATGGCCGGCAGGCTTGCCGCTGATGAAATGCGGGTTGATCTGGAACGGTACCAGGCGCAGCGCGCGCAACGAGGGCGGCTGCACGATGGGCATGTCGTTGGTGGTGCGGATGGTCGGGCAGGCCACGTTGCTGCCGGCGCTCCAGCCCACGTACGGCGTGCCTGCCTGCACCTTGGCGCGGATCGCGTCGACGAGATTGGCGTCGTACATGCGCTTGAGCAGCGCGAAGGTATTGCCGCCGCCTACCGCGATGGCGTCGGCCTCGTCCACTGCGCGGCACGGGTCGGCGCTGCGGTGGATGGATTCCAGCGCGTAGCCCAGGCGCTCGAACACCGGCTTGACCATGCCTTCATAGGTATCGAAGCTGAAGGTCACGCCGGCGAAGGGGATGAACAGGACCTTGCGCGGCTCGTACTTGAGCAGGGTATGGATCTGCGCGTCAGCGTGTTCGAGGTAGCCGAGGTTGTCCTTGCGGGAGCTGCTCATCAGCAGGATGCGTTGGTTCATGTCTGGGGTTCCGGTAGTGCAGTCGAATATCGAGGCTCAGGCGACGGCGGCGGCGATCAGCGCGGCCACGCGGTCGATTTCCTCATGCGTGTTGAAGTAGTGCAGCGAGACCCGCGCCATGGTGGACACGCCGTAGCGCGCCAGGATGGCATCGGCCATGAAGTTGCCGGCTTCGATGATGCACTGCTGCTGTTCCAGCGCGGCGACGATCTTTGCCGGATCCACGCCGCGCACATTGAAGGGCACGATGCCGATGCGCTCGGTGGCGTTGGCCGGCCCGTAGAGCTCGAAGCCGGCGATGGCGGACAGCTTCGCTACCGCGTAGGCGGTGAGATCCCGCACGCGGGCCTCGATGGCATCGATGCCGATGCGCTCGGCATAGCCGATGGCGCTGCCCAGCCCAAGGATGGCCGGCACGATCGGACAGCCCGCCTCGAAGCGGCGCGCGCCCGGCACCAGCGACAGCGCGCCGGTGGCGCGGTCATAGCTGCCGTTCCACCAGCCCACCAGGGCCGGCTCGATCGCCTCGATATGCGCGCGGCGCACATAGAGGAAGCCCGAGCCTTCGGTAGCGCGCAGCGCCTTGCGCCCGCAACCCGCCAGGAAATCGCAATCCAGCGCCTGCACGTCCGAGCGCAGCATGCCCACGCTTTGCGCGGCATTCACCAGCGACAGCACGCCGTGCGCGCGCGCCACCGCGCAGATGGCGGCGGCGGGCTGCACCGCGCCGGTGGAGTTGGGCAGGTGCGAGAACGTCAGCAGGCGCGTGCGCGGCGTCACGGCGGCGGCAAAGCTTTCGGGGGACAACAGGCCCTGTGCATCGGCCGCGACCATCTTCACCACGATGCCGTGGGTTTGCTCCAGGCGCTTCCACGGCAGCAGGTTGCTGAGCATTTCGGTGTCCGCCACCAGCACCTCGTCGCCCGCTTGCCAGGCGATGCCGCGCGCCACGATGGAGATGCTCTCGGTGGCGTTCTTGGTAAAGGCGATCTCGTCGGCGGCAGCGCCCAGCAGGCCGGCCAGTTGTGCGCGCACGGCTTCCACGCGGGCATAGGTGGCCTTGCGGAAGGCCGGCAGGTAGATGCCGACGTGGCCGGTATCGAGCAGGTAGGCGCGCACTTCGTCGAGCACGGCGTCCGGCGGCAGCGAGGCCGCCGCGGTATCGAGGTAGATGGTTGTGGCCGTCAGCGGGGTGTCGGCGCGGATTGCTTGGATATCCATGGAACTTCTCGGGGTGAGGCAGGAAAGAGGGTGCTTCGGTAGCGCTTACTTGCGCAGCTTGGTGACGGAGCCGAAGAAGCTGAACAGCGCATCGCCCGCGATCACGCCGCCGGCGAAGGCGCTCATCTCCGCGATATCGCGCTCGCCACGCAGGCGCAGCAGCACGAAACGGATCAGCAGCCCGGCGAGCACGGCCCAGCCGGCCAACGGCGAAGCGATCAGCATGCCGGTGGACAGCAGGATGCCGAGCTGGCGCTTGGAGCCGCCCAGCAACTGCAGCAGCGCGCCCGGAATGGCCCAGATCACCAGGTTGCGCGCGATCTCGGCGGACGAGCCGGCCTTGATCGACGCAGCATAGACGCGGTCCACCGGCGGCAGCAGGCCCTGCGAGAAGAAGGTGCCGTGGAACACCAGCACCACCACGGCCGCCACGGCAAAGCCGATCATCGCGGCGAAGAACTGTTGCTTGCGCCCGGCGAGCTCGGCCTCCATGTCGCAGCCTTCGCCACGCAGCAGGTAGCCGGTCTTGAGGTCGTAGCCCATGTCGGCAAAGGCCGGTCCGGTGGCAGCGGAGAAGCCCACCAGCACCGCCAGGGCCGTCGGCGGAAAGCCGATAAGGATACCGATGGTCAGCGTGATCAGCGCCACCGCAAAGGCCGGGAACCAGCCCGAGTGCATGGCGGCGATGCCCACGATCAGCTCATGCACATAGGCGGCAAACGCCGCGTACAGCACGAACGCCACCAGCATGCCCGGGGACATGTCGGAGACGTGGCCGGCCAGCACGGAGATCAGCAACGCGATGGCCAGGTAGACGAGGAAGCCACCTGAGAGAATGCGGCTGGCGCGCAACGCCGGGACTTCGATGGTGCGTGCGTCGGCGGCCGGGGCGTTGCGCGACTTGTGAATCTCGCGTGCCACCTGGAACAGTGCCACCAGCCCGGCGCCGATCATCAGGCCGTGCGGGATATACGCCTTGGCGATGTCGATGCCAAGCAGCGGCAGCGAATAGCCGCGCGTCAGCAGCCCCACGCCGAACATGGTCAGCGCCGCCAGGTTGCCGAGGAAGGCGGCGCCGAACGCCGACATCGGGATGCCCAGCCATGCCCCGCCCACGCCTACCGCGATGCCCAGGCCCAGAAAGGCCGCCTTGCGCCCGCCGCGGTCGCCCGCCCAGATCGCTTCAGCCGTGGCGATGCCCGCCGGCCAGGTCCCGGTGGCCGGGAAGATCTTGCTGCCGAACAGGAAATACAGCATGGCGCCATCGACGAACATGGCGATCACCGCGCCGATCAGCATGGGCGTGGCCAGCTCCGGCATGCCCATGGCGTAGGGCACGCCGAGCGGGATCATCAGCGAATTGGCGGCGCCGAAGGTGGCCGAGGAAATCGCCGTCTGCACCAGGTTCTGCCGCTCCAGCACGCGAAAGCGCCGCGTGATCTCCAGCGGGATGCGCGAGAACACGATGGCGATCAGCGCGCCGATGATGGACGTATTGGCCGAGATGCCGAGCGACACGATCAGCTGCATGCCGATCATCGCGCCGAAGACCGACAGCCCCACCGATACCAGCAGCAGGAAGGGTTCGGTGATGCGCGCTCGTGTGGCGGGCTTGGCCACCAGGGATGGGTTCATTGCTGCCGGGGCTTTCATGGTTCTACCTTTCATCATCTGTCCTGCCACTGTTCTCCGCACGTTATTTGTTAGCGGATGAAGCCGGCAACCTCCTCGATTGGCCCCTTGGCCCGGCGCATCGCGTCCAGCAGGCGGGGAACGGCCTGTATGTCCAGTCTTTGCAGCGGCCCGGCGATGCCCAGCGAGCCCACCACCGCGCGTCCGTCGCGCGACCACAGCGGCACCGCCAGCCCGGCCACCGTGGCGGCGGCTTCCTCGCGGGTATGCGCCCAGCCGTCGGCGCGGATGCGCGCGAGCTGCGCCTCCAGCGCGTCCACCGCCGCGTCCTGCCAGCCGCCCGCGTGGTACACATCGCGGCGCAAGGCCTCGTCCTGGAAGGCCAGGATGGCCTTGGCATGCGCACCCGCAAACAGCGGGAAGCGCTGGCCCACTTCGATGGAAAAGCGCAGTTGGTGCTGGCTCTGCGCAATGTCCGTGCACAAGCCCTCAAAGCCCTCGCGCCACGACAGGAAGACGGTCTCGCCGCTCTGCGCGGCCAGCGCTTGCAGCGCGGGCTGCACGATTTCGCTCGGCGAGAAGGTCTTGCGCGTGGCCTCCCCCATCTCCAGCCAGCGCAGGCCCAGGCCATAGCGGCCGGCCGCGTCCTGCACCAGGAAGCCGTTGGCGGCGAAGGTGGCGAGCACGCGGTGCACCACGGCATGGTGAATGCCGGCGTGCTTGGCGAGTTCGCGCACGCCCCAGCTCGGCTGGCGCACGGTGAAATGCGTCAGCAGGCCGAGGGCGCCGTTGAGGGTCTTGAGCATGGAATCGTCGGGGCTTGGCGTTTTGTGTCTCTATATAAGAGACACTGTCTCTGTATTGGTAAAATGCTAGGCCTCGCCATGGCATCCAACAATCAGGGTAAACACCGAACGCTGCGGCGCAACGGCGCACGCGTGCCCGCTTCGCCACGCCGTGGCGCCGCCTATACTTGGGCGGGAATGTGCAAAGGGAGGGCCCGCATGCCAGTCCAAGAGCAGCCTTCGGATGACGAGCTGGCCCGCATTGCGCGCCGGCGCCGGCAACTCGGGATCGCCAGGCGCGTGCGCGATGGCGACAGCCACTGGGCGCTGGCGCTATCCGGCGGCGGGATCCGCAGCGCTACCTTCTGCCTGGGCGTGATGCAGGCGCTGGCCAAGGCGCCCACGCCGCCGGTGGCCGGTCCCGCGCTGCACGAGGTTGCCAAAGAGGCGCCGCCGGACACTGTGCAGGAAGGCGATGGACCGGATGCCATCACTCCCGCCCCTGCGCCAGCCACGACATCCCTGCTCGGCCAGTTCGATTACCTCTCCACCGTCAGCGGCGGCGGCTACATCGGCGCCTTCTTCTGCAGCCTGTTCGTGCCGGGCCGGCTGAAGCCCGGCACCACGCCGCCGGAGGCCGCGGCGCTCGCCTACCGCACGCTGCAGCATGAGCCGCCGGGGCGCATCCACTCCTCGGCGTCCTACGCTGCCGACCCGGGGCGCGCCGCGGTGGCGTGGCTGCGCGAGAACGGCCGCTACCTGACCCCGACCGGCGCCGGCGATTCGCTCTATGCGGCTTCGCTGGTGGTGCGCAACTGGTTTGCCATGCAATACGTGATTGGCAGCGCGCTGCTGTTGCTGCTGGCGGTGCTGGCGCTGCTGCGCCATCTCGCCATCGGTACCTGGCTCGACCTGGGCCGGCATGAGATGGACCTGCTGCACGATGCTCGCCAGGTGTTCAACGAGGGCGGCCTGGCGATCTGGTGGAGCGAACTGCTGTGGCTGCCGCTGGCGGCGCTGCTGCTGTTTGCCGTACCGCCGGGCTTGGCCTACTGGCTGGTCTATCCGCGCGGCGATGACAAGCCGGTCTTGCGCTTCGACAGCCTCGCCACGCGCCTGGCCGCGCTGGCCGGCGTGGCGATGCTGGTCCTGGCCGCGGCCCTGCACCACTTGGGGCCGGGGCTGGTGTTGTCCTGCCTGCTGCTGGCGATGGCGGTGCTGACGCTATTGGGCGTGGCTTGCTGCTTTGCCTTGTGCCGGGTGCCGCCCGCCACCGTGCAGGATTACCGGGTGCGCGCCACGCGCATGCTGAGCCAGGCCATCGGCGTCGCGCTGTGGCTCGCAGCCCTGGGCGTGGCGGACACCGCGGCGCGCACCTTCTATCTCTACACGCAGGCCTCGCACCTGCCATGGAGCACGCTGGTGCCGGCGGGCACGCTGGGCGCCCTGGTCTGGCTGATCCGCTATGGCGCTGGGCTGGTCGATGGCAAGGGCGGCAATGGTGGCAATGGCAATGGCAAGGGCGGTACGTGGCGCTCGCGCCTGCCGCTGTCGCTGCTGGCGGGCATTGCCGCCGCTGTGGTGGCGCTGCTGGTCTTCGTGCTGTGGTCGTGGCTGGTGCTGTGGGTGCGCTGGAACGGCGGCGAGCCGCTCGACTGGTTCACGTTCGGCAATGCCTACACCACGCCGGCGCTGTGCACGCTGATCGTGCTGGCGCTCGGGCTTACGCTGATTGCCGGGCGTTTCGCCGGCTTCCTGAATCTGTCGACGCTGCAGCCGTTCTACTCGGCCCGCCTCACCCGCGCTTACCTCGGCGGCTCCAACGGCAAGCGCTTCATGCCCGGCAGCGGCACGGGGCCGGCGCAGCAGCATGCCAGCCAGCGCGCCAGGCTCAGCGTGGCCGAGCCCGCGCAGGGCGACGCGCTCAGCCTGAACACCTACTTCGATCCCGCCATGCTGGCGCCGCTGCACCTCATCAACGTCACGCTCAACCTCACCGTGGATCCCGCCGAGCAACTGGTGCAGCGTGACCGCAAGGGCAAGCCGCTGTGCGTGGCACCCGGCCCGTTCATGCTGCCCGCGACGGCCACGCGCACCGTGCCCGAGGACTCCTTCGTGCGCTTCACTGTGGACGGGCAGCTCTATTTTCCGGAGACGCACAAGGCGGGCGGCAGCGAGCTCTCGCAATCGCGCACGCTGGGCGACTGGATCGCGACCTCGGGCGCGGCGGTCTCCACCGGGCTGGGGCGCTCCACCACGTTGGGCACGTCGCTCTTGCTGGGGTTGGCCAACCTGCGGCTGGGCACGTGGTGGCCGTCGTATCCGCTGGACGCCGGCAGCGCCCCGCGTGCCGGCGGCGCCGACCGCAACCGCGTGCAGGCGGATCTTGCCGGGTCGCCCTGGCTGGGCGGATTCATCACGCTCTTGCGCACGCAGTATTACCTGGCCTGCGAACTGAGCGCGCGCTTTCACGGCACGCGGCGTGGCTGGCAATACCTATCGGACGGCGGGCATTTCGAGAACACCGCGGTGTACGAGCTGCTGCGGCCCGAGCGCGGGGTGGGGCTGATCGTGCTGTGCGATTGCGGGGCGGACCCGGACTACCGGTTCGGCGACCTCGCCAACCTGATCCGGCTGGCCCGCATCGACATGGGGCTGGAGATCGTGGTCGATGCCGCGGCCGCCGGCGATGCGGTGCTCGGCAGCGTGTTCGGCACGCAGGAGGATTTCCTGCCGGCGGCTCGCCAGAGCGAGAACCCGTCGGCGGGCAACAAGTGCGCGATGCTGCTGAACGTGTTCCGCGCTGACGAACCCGCCGCCATGCGTCGCCCCGTATCGCGCATCGTGCTGCTCAAGCCTTGCCAGATTGCCCCGGCACCGGTCGACGTGCAGCAATACGGCGCCGGCCATCCGGACTTTCCGCAGGAGCCCACCATCGAGCAGTTCTTCAATGAAGCGCAGTGGGAGAGCTACCGCGAACTGGGGTTCGCCATCGGCCAGCTTGTGTTCGGCGGCGGCGCCAGCGGCGATGCCGTGGCGCGGGCCTTGTGGGCGCGCTAGCGGCACTAGCGCCCGAAGCCCACCACCTCTTCCAGCCGGCGGCTGGCCTCGCGCAGGGCTTCGAGCATGCGCGGGACCGATTCCTCATTCAGGCGTTGCTGCGGGCCGGCGATGGCCAGCGAGCCGACCACCTCGGTCTGGTCGCGCGACCAGAGCGGAAGGGCCAGCCCCGCC
>NZ_BAAILO010000098.1:54060-86564 GCF_054589115.1 Cupriavidus sp. 8B
TCTCGGCAAGCTGGGGCTCGATGACGGCGGGATCGGGCGCGGCCAGCGTGGGCTGGTCCTGCGCGTGCGCCCTGGCGTTTTCCAGCACCCGGGCCCGGAAAGCGTCGTCCTGGAAGGCCAGGATGGCCTTGGCGTGCGCGCCCGCGTGCAGCGCAAAGCGCTGTCCAAGTTCAATCGAGAAGCGCAGCTGATGCTGGCTCTGGACCATGCCGACGCACAGCCCTTCATGGCCGTCCAGCCACGACAGGAAGACAGTCTCGCCGCTTTGCGCGGCCAGCTTTTCCAGCACGGGCTGCACAACCTCGGCCGGCGAGAAGGTCTTGCGCACCACCTGGCCCAGCTCGAACAGCCGCAGCCCGAGCGAGTACTTGCCGCTGGCCGCATCCTGCACCAGGAAACCGTTGGCGGCGAAGGTGGCCAGCACGCGGTGCACCACCGCGTGATGCACGCCGCTGTGCTTGGCCAGCTCGCGCACGCCCCAGGTGGGCTGGCGCACCGTGAAGTAGGTCAGCAAGGCGAGCGCGCCGTCCAGAGTCTTGAGAGTCATACCGATATCCTGCTTTGCATGGGCAGCATGGTACGGATAAGCGGCGCGCGGCTCAATCTTTGTTGTCGAGAAGGCCCGGTGTCGGGGGGGGGGGCGCTAGCCGGGCTTGGTCGCACTCGCCGTTGTCAGGAAGTGCTCCGCGATTGCGGCGAAAGACGCAAAGCAGGCCTCGAAGTCAGGCCTCTCTTTGGCGAACAGGAGAGGAAGCAGACGCTGCGAGAAATCTTGCCGCAGGCCTTCGTCGCTACGGGCGCGCTCCGGGGCGCCGCTGAGGACGACGTAGGGCGTGGCATCGAACCCAGGATGCTGGCCCCTGAACTCTTCAAGGTCTTTTGCCACGAGTGAAGCAAAGACATCGCGAGCGGGCTCGATCGCGTCGGGTCGTGCCGCGTGGATACGCCAGACGTCGTAAACGTGGCGAACCAGCGCCGGATCGGACTCGCCACGCTGGTGCCCATCCCACTTCCAGGCGCAGCGTCGCAAGAGCGAAAGCACCTTCTCCGCGAGGGTTTCGGCGACCGAGATCGTGACCATCTCAAAGCGGACCGGCGCTGCACGGGAAATGACGCTGTCCAGCCAGTAGCCCATCTCGAGCGCTTCGACCGGGAGCTTCGGCGGACGATGGATGAGCTCGACTTTCAGCTCTGGACGCAAGACGCCCGATACATCCTTGAACTGCGGACCATACTCAACCGCGAGCCTGTAGTAGCGACGGTTGTCGTTGGAGAAGGGATTGTTCTCGTCCTTGATTTTCGCAAAGACGAAACCAGCCTGGGTCAGGCGCTCCTCCAGCTCGGCCTGGATGTCGCCTAGACGCTTGCGAGTCGAATGTCCTTTGGGCAGCGCATAGCCATCCGGGACGTCCTCCAGCAGAACCTTGATGTCGATGTCTTCCGACATCCGCTCGATGAGGCCGTGGGCCTTCGACAGGCACGTGCCGCCAGCGAAGACGAGCTGGCTCTTCAGTACTACCTGGGCCGGGCGCGTGTCGCCTTTCCTGCGCTCTTGCCGATGCGCGATGTGCGTAATCCGGATTTTGGAAAGTGCAATCAGCGCATCCGTAATGTGGATGTCCTTTTCCGCCACCGCGGGCGGCAAGCTGCTCAACAGGCCTGCCGTGGCAGCGTCTTCAATGTCAGACTTGAGCTCAGCGGTGATGGCTTTCATATTGGATGGTCCGATCGCCTACCGTGATTTGCCGGCTGATGCGCCGGCGCCCGGTGTTGACAATGGTTCCCATCGGGATCTGGGTGCTCCTGCCGCTGTTGTATTCCTCAGCGAGCTGGCTCGGGGAGACCGCGATACCGAGCTTTTGGAAAAGCTCGGCTGCAATGTCCTCCAACGTGCCGGCGGGCGTCGGCTTTCCAGTGAACTTGTTGATGCGCGTCTTGGCGAACGCACCTTTGCTCACGCGGACCAGCTTGCCCTCGTCCACGAGACGGGCTAGCACACGGCCAACCTGCGCGGTGCTTCCCATCTTGGCAAGCTCAGAGCGCAGGACGACAGTCGCCGCGCGCCGCGAAAGCGAGCGGTTGATTCGATCTTCCAGTTTCATGGCTTACCTGCCGGGTCAGATTTGTACTGAGAGTGACTCTATCACAGGAAATGCCGGTAACCGGCTTAACCATTAGGGAAATGGCTTTCAGAATCTGCTCATGGACGAGCAGTTTTTGCGGACGAGCTAAGTGGTGAGGTGCGTTAAAACCCACAAAAAAAAGGGCTCCCGATACCTCGAGAGCCCTTTGCCTCTTCGCTTAAGCCGGCCGTGCCCTCAGCGCACGAAAGCCGGATGGCCTGGCCATACGCTAGCGGTTGACCACCTTGGCCGGCATGGCCAGCACCAGGAAGCAGCTGGCCACCAGGCAGCCGGCGAACAGGATCAGGCCGGCGCTCGGGCTGTGGAAGGTGTCCTTCAGCCAGCCCAGCAGGTAGGTGGCTGCAAAGCCGCCCAGGTTGGCGATGGAGCAGGCCAGCGCAATGCCGGCGGCGGCAGCGGTGCCGCTCAGGAAGGTGGATGGCAGGCACCAGAACACCGGGAAGGTCGCCACGATGCCCACGTTGGCCACCGTCAGCATCAGCAAGGTGGCGGAGGTAGAGCCGGTGACGAAGGTGCTGCCGACCAGTCCGGCGGCGCCAGCCAGGATGGGCAGCACGATGTGCCAGCGGCGCTCGCGCGTCTTGTCGGAGTGCGCGCCGTTGAGCAGCATCCCGATCACCGCCGCGGCGTGCGGGATGGCGGTGAGCAGGCCGATGTGCAGCGGGCTGGCCACGCCGGAGTCGCGGATGATGGTGGGCATCCAGAAGCCGATGGAGTACGTGCCCATCAGCAGGCACATGTCGATCAGGCCCAGCATCCACACGCGGCGGTCGGTAAAGGCCGCCTTGAGCGAGTGGCTGCTTTCCACCAGCACGTCCGTATCCAGGTTGCGTTGCAACGTGCGCTTTTCGTCAGCCTGCAGCCACTTGGCGTCCTTGATGCCGTTGGGCAGGTAGAAGAACACCATCACGCCCAGCAGCACCGAGGGAATGGCTTCCAGGAAGAACAGCCACTGCCAGCCGGCCCAGCCATGCATGCCGGCGAACGCGGTCATGATCCAGCCGGACACCGGGCTGCCGATCATGCTGGCAAGCGGCAGGCCCATCATGAACAGCGCGATGATCTTGCTGCGCTTGTGGGTGGGGAACCAGTAGGTCAGGTACAGCAGCACGCCGGGCAGGAAGCCGGCCTCGGCCGCGCCCAGCAGGAAGCGCAGCACGTAGAACTGGGTTGGCGTGTTGACGAACATGGTCGCCCCGGACAGCAGGCCCCACGTCACCATGATGCGGGCGATCCAGATCCGCGCGCCCACCTTTTGCAGCACCAGGTTGCTGGGCACCTCGAACAGGATGTAGCCCACGAAGAACAGGCCCGCGCCCAGCCCGTAGACCGTCTCGCTGAAGTGCAGGTCGTCCAGCATCTGCAGCTTGGCCAGCCCGACGTTGATGCGGTCGAGATAGGCGGCGAGATAGCAGGCGCAGAAGAACGGGATCAGGCGCCAGGTCACCTTGCGGTAGATGTCTGGCTCGGCCGCCGCGGGTAGTACCCCCGCCGCGCCGTCTTGATACTGATACGACATGTTCACTCCTTTACTGTTTACCGTTGTCTACCGTGTGTGTGTCTTTGCCACCGCTGCGGGCGGCTGGCTTGTGCTGTTTCTTATGCAAGCAGCGGGCCAGGCCTGTTCAGTGATGGATGGGCTGTTTTTTATGGTTTCAGGCCGGCTCTCCGGGGTGCCGCGCGCTGTCCTTGTGCAGGGGCGGCACCGCTTTCCTTCATCCGGCACTCATGTAGTGCCTGCTACATGATCGTTCAGCGTAAGCTACATAAAACGAGCTAGCAAGAGCGTGGCGGCGGTTTTCTCCTCGGGGTTTTCCCCTTGCCGCGAGGGGTATGCGCGGCAAGGGGCGGCGGCAAGGTGGCTTGCCGGAAAAATGGCGGCCCGATGGCTTCAGGCCGGCCTGGTTTTGTTCAGTGCCTGCTTAATGCGTGGAAGCCGCGCGCAGCCGAGCGAGGGTGTCGTCCACGTTGCCCCAGGCGGGTTTGTCGGGGGCGAAGCGGGCGCGCAGGTAATGCACCAGCTGCGCCAGTTGACGGTCGTCCAGGCTCTCGCCAAAGGCCGGCATATAGCCCAGGTCGCTCGCCGCCGGTGCGGGAATGCCGTCCAGCAGCACACGGATCAGGTTGTCGGGCTTGTCGCCGTGCAGGTTGGTATTGAGCGCGAGCGACGGCTTGATGCCGAATTGCTTGATGCCTTGGTCGCCCTGGTGGCAGACCGCGCAGGCATTCTGGTAGAGGCGCGCGGCGGGCCCGCCAAGCGTACGCGCGGCATCGGCGCTGCGTTGCTCAAGCTGCCGCGCCTGCTCGCTGGCCGCCGCCGCGTCGGGCTGCGTGTCGCCAAGCGACGCCACATAGTGCGCGATGGCACGCACATCGTCCTCGGGCAGCAGCGCCAGTTCTTCGATCACCGGCGCCATCGGCCCGGCCGCCGCGCCGTGATGCGGGGCGTAGCCGGTGCGCAAGTAGGAGAACAGCGATTGTTCTGTCCACGGCACCGGTGCGTGCGACAGCTTGCCCAGCGCGGGCGCTTCCCAACCCTCGGCCTCGCCGCCGCCAAGATAGCGCCGGCCGCCCTGTTCGGCGCCCAGCGCGTTGCGCGGCGAATGGCAGGCGCTGCAGTGGCCCAGGCCCTCGGCCAGGTAGGCGCCGCGGTTCCACTGCGCCGAGCGGGCCGGATTGGCCTCGAAGGGCTTGGGGCTGTGGAACAGCAGGTTCCATCCGGCCATCAGCGGGCGCAGGTTGTAGGGGAAGGCCAGCGCGGTTTCGGGCGCCTTGGCGCGCACTGGCTCGGCGGCCATCAGGTAAGCGTAGAGCGCTTGCAGGTCGCCATCGCTGGTCTTGGCGAAGGCGGTGTAGGGGAATGCCGGGTAGAGATGCCGGCCATCGCGATGGATGCCCTGGCGCATGGCGCGCTCGAAAGCCGCGTAGGACCAGTTGCCGATGCCGGTCTCGACATCGGGCGTGATGTTGGTGCTGTAGATGGTGCCGAATGGCGTGTCCAGCGCCAGCCCGCCGGCATTGCGCACGCCGTTGGGCGCCGTGTGGCAGACCGCGCAATCGCCGGCGGCCGCTACCAGCCGGCCGCGCTCGATGGTGGCGGCCGAGTAGAAGCCGGCTTCGGGCGGGGCCACGGGCGCAATGGGCGCGCGCCACGGCATGGCCGTGGCAAGCAAGCCGGCCGCGGCGGTGGCGCCGGCCAGCAGCCAGTTGCGCTTGCGGGCGGCGCCGCGCTTGAGCGTGCCTTCGGGATTGGCCTGCGCGGCCAGCGCAAGCCGGATGCGGTCGCCGCTGAAGGGCGGCTCGCGCAGGCGCACGCCGGTGGCGTCGAAGATGGCATTGGCCACGGCCGGCGCGGCGGGCAGGGTGGCTGCCGCGCTCGTGCCGAGCGTGGCGTTGGCGGGGCCCAGCGCGCCGGCAATGCGCACTTCTGGCAACTGCGCGGTGGCAAGTGCCGGCAGGCTCGCATCGCGCAGGGCTGGCACGCTGGCGGCGGGCCAGCTATCGAAGCGGCTGGCGTCGACGGTGAGTTGCTGTGCGGCGTGCGCGGCTTCCTGCTGCAAGGCCAGGGCATCGGCCCCGCCTTGTTCGCCCGCATCGCTGTCGTGTCCCAGCGTGACGCCGGTGACGCGGACTTCGCCGGTGCTCGCATCCACCTCGACTTCCGCCACCCATGCGGACCAGCTCTGCACGGGCTGGCCGCCATCGGCCTGGCCGGCTTCGATGGTGCTGGCGTACGCAAAGCCCCGTCCGCGCTTTACGTTCTGTTGCGCCAGCGGGCGCTCGCCGCGCGGCTGCCAGTTGGCCTGCGCCGCGACCCGGCGCACGAGGCCTGCGCCGCGCGCGTCGTCGAGATGGCGCAGCCGCAAGGCCACGGGATCTTGCGCGCTGGCAGCTGCCACCTCGTCCAGGTGCGACTCATGTGCGAAGACGTAGGCACGCGCCGTCTGCGCTGGCGTGCCAGGCGCGCGTGGCTGGCCCGGCAGGTCGGCCTGCGTCACGCTCAGGCTGTCAAAGCGGTAGGGTGGCAGCATGGCAGCATCGGCCGCGTCGTGCGGGGCGCTTGCCTGGGGCTCGATCTCGCTGACCGGCGCTGTGGTGCGGGTGAGCCACAAGGCCAGCGGCGGCGCGTGCCTGAGCGCCGCGATGCCGCGTGCATCCACTGCCGCGTTGACGGCATGGGCGGCGATATCGCCATCGCGCGTCCATGCGCTTTCGATATGCGTGTTGACCACCGCTTGCGAGGCGCCAAGCTCAAAGGCCTCCACGCGGACCTGCACCGGGCGCGCGGCCGCATGCGCCAGCAGGGCGGCATCGGCGGCGGCGTGGTGGGCGTACAGGGGATCCTCAACGCGGCTGGCGCCTTGCCAGCAGATCAATGCGACGCGGTCTTCGCCGATGCCGAGCAAGGCGGCCAGCTCCGCCCGCAGCGCGCCGGGGCTGCGGCTGGGCAGCCACACGCGCAGCGTACCGCCGCGCCAGTCGGCTATCGCGGTGCAGCCGGCGGCTTGCAGGCCGGCAAGTGGCCATCGATAGTCCTGCGCGTTCTGGCCAGCAGCATTCGCCATGGCCTGCGCGGTGTCGCCGTATTCGGCAAGGATGCGGCGGGTAAGCGGCATGCGCGAGGATGCTGCTTTCGGCGGCGCCTGCCAGCGGGCGCGCAGCGCGCTGGCGGCTTGCAGCGCCTGCGGCGCGGTATCGGCCGCAACGCCGAGAAAGTCGCCACGGCGCAATACCGTGGCAATGCCTGGCAGGGCGCGCGCGGCCGCCTCATCGCAATCGATCAGGCGGGCACTGCGCAGCGTGCCTGTTTGCCATGCCAGCACGGGCGGGCGGATGACGTGCCCTGCCAGCCGCTCCCGCTCGGGCGGCGGTTGCCATGCGGCTGGGCCGGCCTGCGCCATGACGAGGTCGTCGCGCCCGCTCATGCCGCGCCATCCTGGCCGGCGGCCTGGCGCAGCAGCACGGCGGCGCGTTGCACCGCGCGCAGGATCTCCACGTGCGTGCCGCAGCGGCAAAGGTTGAAGCGCAAGGCCTCGCGGATCTGCGCTTCATCGGGGTCGGGGTTTTCCGCCAGGAGTGCCTTGGCGGTCATGATCATGCCGTTCAGGCAGTAGCCGCACTGCGCGGCCTGCTCATCGATAAAGGCTTGCTGCACCGGGTCGGGCTGCCCGGCCGCGCCCAGCCCGTCGAGCGTGGTGATGGCGCGTTGCGCCACCGCTTTCACGGGAATCACGCAGGAGCGCGCCGACACCCCGTCCACCAGCACCGTGCATGCGCCGCACTGGCCCAGCCCGCAGCCGTACTTCGGCCCGTTGCAGGCGAGGTCGTTGCGCAGGACATAGAGCAGCGGCGTGTCGGGATCGACCTCGGCATCGAGCTGGTATGTAGTCCGGTTGACCCGGAGGCACAGGGGGCGGGGCGTGTTCATTGGGGGCTGGGGGCGTTTTAGAACATCACTCGCTTGGCCGGGAGCCCAAAGGCACCCGGCGGTCTGGCTGGGGCGTGGCTCAGGCTGCGACGGCCACGCGCCCGGCTTCCACCAGCGGCTCGTTGAACACATCGTAACCGAAGCACCAGTCCGGGTTCTCGTTCGTGCGCAGCCACGTGTTGTTGTGCGAAACCAGTTGCACCTTGCCGGCACGCTCGGCGCGGTTGGCTTCATACAGCGAGAACGCGGCGCTGAAGTCCGACAGCCCGGTTTGCTGCAGGCAGCGGGTCAACATGGCGGCGTCTTCGATGGCCATGGCCGCGCCCTGCGCCATGTGCGGCTTCATCGGGTGGCAGGCATCGCCCAGCAGCACCAGGCGGCCGCGGCTCCACACCGGCAGCGGATCGCGCTCCAGCAGCGGCCACTTGGTCACTTCCACCGTGCCTTCGATCAGCGATTGCACGCCTTCGTGCCAGCCGTCGAACGCGGCGCGCATTTCCTCGATGCTGCTGGGCAGCCAGCTCTTGGCCATGTCCCAGGTGGGCTCGGGCACGCCGGTGACGTAGTAGATCTCGTCGAGCTTGCTGGTGTCGAAGTACACCATCATATGGCGATCGTCGGACCACCACTTGGTACAGCGGTCGTGGGTGAAGCCTTTGACACGCGAGATCGGGAACACGGCGCGGTGCGCCACATAGCCGGTGTACTTGGGCGGCTCGGCGCCCAGCAGGGTCTCGCGGATGCGGGAGTTCACGCCATCCGCGCCGATCACGATATCGGCTTCATCCACCGTGCCGTCGGCAAAGCTCAGGCGCACCACGTGGCCCAGGTCCTCCACGCTGGCCAGCTTCTTGTCGAACAGCAGCGTGCCGGGGGCCACCGCCTCGGTCAGCAGGGCGTGGAAATCTCCACGGTGCACGGTCAGGTAGCTGGCGCCGTAGTGCGACAGCGCGTAATCCCCAAGCGGGATCTTGGCAACCACTTCGCCGCTTTCCCAGTCGCGGCTGTACCAGAAGTCCGGGTGGCAGCCCATGTCGTTGAGCGCATCTTCGATGCCGAGGCGGCGCATGATCTTCATCACATTCGGCCCGACGTGGATGCCGGCGCCCAGGCGCGAGAACGCCGGTGCCTGCTCATACAGCTTGACTTGGAATCCGGCGCGCTGCAGCAGGGCGGCCGCAACCGTCCCCCCCAGTCCGGCGCCGATCACTGCGATCCGTGGTTTGCCTTGCACGATATTTCTCCTGGCGGTGTGATGTGGGTCTGAAGAGGCCGTCTGGCCAATCGGTAAATAGAGTGTACACACGAGAAATTTGCTTGTAAAGAAATGACGTTTCACTCCTATGGAAAACCCTGATATCAAAGTGACTGACTCGATTCAATGCTCATAGACCGTGAAAATACGCACCATATGATGAGTTTATTCATTAAGTAGGCACTGAAATAGTGCGCCGTCCGCCGTCCAGTGCCTTGTTGTGAAAATAGCGTGTGTACACTACAATCGTTCGCAGGACACGGAGACCGCTGAAGGCTCCGGTCCGGCCGTGCAGGGTGCTTGCCGCTAAGACGGGCGCCAGGGCGGGTGGACAAAAACAGACAGATGACGGAGTCGACAGTGCAGAAAATTTTCCGTATCGGCCAGATCGTGCCGAGCTCGAACACCACCATGGAAACCGAGATCCCGGCGATGCTGACGTTGCGCCAGCAGGTCCGCCCCGAACGCTTTACCTTCCATTCCAGCCGCATGCGCATGAAGAAGGTGGTCAAGGAAGAACTGGCGGCCATGGACGCCGAGTCCGACCGCTGCGCGCTGGAGCTGAGCGACGCCCGCGTCGACGTGCTGGGCTACGCCTGCCTGGTGGCCATCATGGCCATGGGCCACGGCTACCACCGCGTCTCCGAAAAGCGCTTGCAGGCCCATACCGCCGCAAACGGCGCGGACGCGCCCGTGATCACCAGCGCCGGTGCGCTGATCGACGCGCTCAAGGTGATCGGCGCCAAGCGCATCGCCGTGGTCGCGCCGTACATGAAGCCGCTCACCGAGCTGGTGGTGGACTACATCCGCAATGAAGGCTACGAGGTGGTGGACTGGCGCGCGCTGGAAATCCCCGACAACCTCGAAGTGGGCCGCCACGACCCAGCCAGGCTGCCCGGCATCGTCGCGCAGATGAACACCAAGGACGTGGACGCCATCGTGCTGTCCGCCTGCGTGCAGATGCCGTCGTTGCCGGCGGTGGCCAAGGTGGAGGCCATGACCGGCAAGCCCGTGATCACCGCCGCCATCGCCACCACCTACGCGATCCTCAAGCAGCTCGACCTGGAGCCGGTCGTGCCCGGCGCGGGCGCGCTGCTGTCGGGTGCTTATTGATCATGCCTTCGGCAAAGGGAGTCCAGCAATGAGCCAGTTTCTCCACGGCGGCAATGTGTTCGCCAACGGCATCCGCCAGCATTACCTGCGCTACGGCGGCGACACCGGCGCGCGCGCGCGGCGCGACGCCGTGGTGATCGTGCCCGGCATCACCAGCCCGGCGGTCACCTGGGGCTTTGTCGGCGAGCAGTTCGGCAAGCACTTCGACACCTACATCCTGGATGTTCGCGGACGCGGCTTGTCCGAGGCCGGCGATGCGCTGGACTACGGGCTGGACGCGCAGGCGGCGGATGTGACCGCCTTCGCGCGTGCGCTCGGCCTGGCGCGCTATGCCATCGTCGGCCATTCCATGGGCGCGCGCATCGGCATCCGCGCCGCGCGCGGCAATCCCGCCGGGCTGACCCGGCTGGTGATGGTGGACCCGCCCGTTTCCGGCCCGGGACGGCGCGCCTATCCCTCGCAACTGCCGTGGTACGTGGATTCGATCCGCCTGGCGCGCCAGGGCATCGACGCCGAAGGCATGCGCCGCTTCTGCCCGACCTGGACGGAAGCGCAGTTGCGCCTGCGCGCCGAGTGGCTGCATACCTGTGATGAGCGCGCCATCGTCACGAGCTTCGAGGACTTTCACCGCGATGACGTGCACGCGGACATGCCGTCGGTGCAGGTCCCCACGCTGCTGATGGTGGCCGGCCGCGGTGACGTGATCCGCGCCGAAGACATCGAAGAGATTCGCGGCTTGCTGCCCGCCGTGCAGGTAGCGCGCGTGCCGGACGCCGGCCACATGATCCCGTGGGACGACGAGGCGGGCTTCTACCGCGCCTTCGGCGATTTCCTCGGTGCGCCGCTGCTGCAGGACCAGGCTGCGGCCTGATCCGCCTGCTTCACGAGAAAGGAGAGAACATGCCAGTAAGCGATCACGACCTGACCCAGGCCTGGCGCCAGGTGCTCACGCTGTCCAGGCTGCAGCCCGGGCAGACCGTCACGGTGCTGACCGGCGCCGCCACCCATCCGCAAACGCTGCGCACCGCGCAGCTGGCGGCCACCGCGATGGGCGCCATCGTCAATCGCCTGGACCTGCCGCCCGTCAACGGCGACAAGGCGCTGAGCCGCGACGCGCTGGCATATCTCGGCACCACGCCACTGACGGGCAACCCGGCTGCCATCGCCGCGCTCAAGGCCAGCGACCTGGTGCTGGACCTGATGACGCTGCTGTTCTCGCCCGAGCAGCACGAGATCCTCTCCGGCGGCACCAAGATCCTGCTGGCAGTGGAGCCGCCCGAGGTGCTGGTGCGGCTGGTGCCCACCGAAGCCGACCGCACTCGCGTGAAAGCCGCCACGGCGCGGCTGGCGCGCGCGCGGGAGATGCACATCACCTCGGATGCCGGTACCGACCTGCGCTGCGCGCTGGGCGAGTTTCCCGCCATCAGCGAGTACGGCTTTGTCGATGAGCCGGGCCGCTGGGACCATTGGCCGAGCGGCTTCGTGCTGACCTGGCCGGACGAGGGCGGCACCAGCGGGCGCATCGTGCTGGATCGCGGCGACATCCTGCTGCCGATGAAATCCTATGTGCAGGAGCCGATCGACATCACGGTGAACAAGGGCTACGTCACCAGCATCGAAGGCGGCCTGGATGCCGAGCTGCTGAGCGACTACATGGCCTCGTTCAACGATCCCGAGGCCTACGCCATGTCGCATATCGGCTGGGGGCTGCAGCCGCGCGCGCGCTGGTCCACGCTTGCCATGTATGACCGCGAGGCCACCATCGGCATGGATGCGCGCGCGTTCGAAGGCAACTTCCTGTGTTCCTTCGGCCCCAATAACGAAGCCGGCGGCAGCCGCACCACGGCGTGCCATATCGATATCCCCGTGCGCCATTGCACGGTGCGGCTGGACGGCGAGGCGGTGGTTGAACATGGGAAGGTGCTGGATCGCGAGTACCAGCAAGAGCAGCAACGAGATGCCAAGGGAGCCATCCATGCATGATGAAGTGAAGACCTACCAGCGCCAGGGCTTCGGCGCCACGCTGGAACCCAAGGCGCCCTACGGCCTGCTGATCATCGATTTCGTCAACGGTTTCGCCGACCCGGCCGTCTTTGGCGGCGGCAATATCCACGAGGCCATCGCCAATACCGGGCCCCTGCTGGCCACGGCGCGCGAGCAGGGCTGGCCGGTGGCGCACAGCCGCATCGTGTTTGCCGACGACGACAGCGACCACAATATCTTCACGCTGAAAGTGCCCGGCCTGCTGGGCCTGAAGGAAGACAGCCATAACAGCGCCATCGTCGCGCAACTGGCGCCGCGTGCAGGCGAACTGGTGGTGCGCAAGACCGTGCCATCTGCCTTTTTCGGCACCTCGCTGGCCGCGTGGCTGAACCAGCGCGGCGTGCAGACGCTGCTGGTGGCAGGCTGCGTGACCAGCGGCTGCGTGCGCGCCAGCGTGGTCGATGCCATGTCGTACGGGTTCCGGCCGCTGGTGCTGTCCGATTGCGTGGGCGACCGCGCCATCGGGCCGCACGATGCCAACTTGTTCGACATGGCGCAGAAGAACGCCACCGTGATGCCGCGTGACGAAGCGTTGGCGTTGCTGGCGCGGGCGGCGGCGACCGCCTGATGGAAAGGCATCCGGCGATGCGCGATGACCGCCGGATGCGAGGCTCAGGCGCGCTTGGCGCGCGCCGGCTTCTTGCGGGCGGCGGGTGCCGCCGCGTCGGTTTCGGCCAGCGTCTCGCCAGCCGGGGCGGTGCCGGTGCCCGGCACGCAGACCGTGCTCAGCACCGTACGCTGGATCACATTGCGCCAGTGCTCCAGCGCCGGCTTGCTCATCATGGGCTCGCCAAGGAATGCGCTGAGCGTATGATGATTCGAGTTGTAGAAGTAGCCCAGCGACGCGATCACCAGGTAGATATCGCGGGCCAGCACATCGGGCTGGAACAGCCCGGCAGCCTTGCCGCGCGCCAGGATGCCATCGAGTACCGAGAGGGCGTAGCTGGAGATCTCCCGCAGCCGGCTCGACTTCTTGGCGTGCTTGCCCTGGCTCATGTTCTCGCTGGACAGGATGGCGACGAACTCTGGGTGCTCGAGGTAATAGGCCCAGACGAAGTCGATCAGCTGGGTCAGCGCGCGCACCGGGTCCTCGGGGTCGAGCTTGAGCGCCTGCTCGGCCTCGTTGAGCTGGATGTAGATGGTTTCGAGCACTTCGACGAACAGCTTTTCCTTGCTGCCGAAGTAGTAATAGATCATGCGGTCGTAGGTCTTGGCCAGCGAAGAGATTTTCTCCACGCGCCCGCCTTCGTAGCCGCGCAAGGCGAAGACCTTGATGGCTGCCTTGAGGATCTTGGCTCGGGTGTCCTGAGCTTGCCGGGCCCGGGTTCCGGCTGCCGCGCTTTTCTTAGCGGTCGGGGTGCTCATATGTTTGATACGTATTGCTTGTTCGAGGCTGGCAGTATAACGGCCAAGGCCGGCGGCACCGGAATCCGGCAGTCCGCCAGCGTGCCCACCTGAGACATGGAACGAATGGAAACGACCCCCGGCAACGGACCCCAGTCCGCGTCTCCTCCCGCAACGGCGCCGATCTCCCCCCGCGCGCAGCGCGACGCCCTGCTGCGGGCTCGCGGCGTGCTGCTGGTGACGCGCTCGCCGCAGGCCGCGCCCCGGCCCGCGCCCGGCCAGCCCGGCGCGGCCTCCGACTACATCGCCGCGCAGCCGGACATCTTCGTGGCGGTGCGGGACACCGGCGAGATCCTGGCCTTCAACGGGCACGTTGACCTGGGCACCGGCATCCGCACCTCGCTGGCGCAGATCGTGGCCGAGGAACTGGAGGTGCCGGCGGCGCGCGTGGCGATGACGCTGGGCCACACCGAGGCAACGCCCAACCAGGGCCCCACCATTGCCAGCGCCACCATCCAGATCTCCGCACTGCCGCTGCGCCGCGCTGCGGCGCAGGCCATGGCCTGGCTGCGCGAGCGCGCGGCGCTGCGTCTTGGCGTGTCGCCCGAAGCGCTGATCGCCGAGGACGGCCGCCTGCGCTTGCGCAGTGAAGGCAATGACAAAGCCGAAGGCCTCGCCTACGGCGACCTGCTGGCCGGCGAGCATATCGAACTGCCGCTGGCCGACGCCACCGCCACCAAGCCGGTCAGCGAATACCGCGTGGTCGGGCGCGCCGCGCCGCGCGTGGATATTCCCGCCAAGGCCACGGCGCAACTCACCTTCGTGCACGACGTGCGCGTGCCCGGCATGCTGCACGGCCGCGTGGTGCGCCCGCCTTACGCGGGGCGCGATAGCGGAGTCTTTGTGGGCACCAGCCTGCGCGGCGTCGACCGCGCATCGATCCGCGACGTACCCGGTGTCGTCGACGTGGTCGTGCAGGGCGATTTCATCGGCGTGGTCGCGCAGCGCGAGGAGCAAGCCATGCAGGCGGCGCGCCGCCTGCGCGTGGACTGGAAGCCAGTGCCGCCGCTGCCCCCGCTCACCGAGCCGGAAGACGCCGAGGCCGCGCTGCGCGCCAATCCGGCGACACGCCGCACGCTGGTGGACGAGGGCGATGCGCAAGGCGCGTTCGATGCCGCGGATAGCACGGATAGTGCGGGCCGCGTGCTGTCGCGCGGCTATGCGTGGCCCTACCAGATGCACGGGTCCATCGGCCCGTCCTGCGCCGTGGCGGACTATCGGGAGGGGGGCCTCACCGTTTGGTCCGGCACGCAGAACCCGCATGTACTGCGCATCGACCTGGCGCGCCTGACCGGCCTGGACGAAGGCCGCATCGAGATCGTGCGGATGGAAGCCGCCGGCTGCTATGGCCGCAATTGCGCCGACGACGTTTGTGCCGATGCCGTGCTGCTGTCGCGCGCGGTGGGGCGCCCGGTGCGCGTGCAGCTCAGCCGCGAGCAGGAACATCTCTGGGAGCCCAAGGGCGCGGCGCAGCTGATGGACGTGCGCGGCGCCATCGGCCCCGATGGTGCGTTGCTTGCCTACGATTTTGTCAGTCGCTATCCGTCCAACGACGCACCCACGCTGGCGCTGCTGCTGACCGGCGTGGTCGACAACGCGCCACGCATGCTGCAAATGGGCGACCGCACCGCAGTGCCACCTTATCGCTACGCCGCCACGCGGATCGGCTGCGACGACACGCCCGCCATCGTGCGTGCCTCCTGGCTGCGCGGCGTCTCGGCCTTGCCCAACGTGTTCGCGCACGAATCCTTTATCGACGAGCTCGCGCATGAGGCCGACGCCGATCCGCTGGCCTTCCGCCTGCGCCACCTGCCCGACGAGCGCGCCACGGACTTGCTGCGCGCGCTGGCGGCGCATGCCGGCTGGCGCGAAGGCGCGCGCGGCACGCGTGGCCAGCCGGATGCGGATGGGCTGCTGCGCGGGCGCGGCGTGGCCTATGCCCGCTATATCCACAGCAAATTCCCGGGCTTCGGCGCCGCCTGGTCCGCCTGGGTGGTGGACCTGACGGTGGCACGCGATACCGGCCAGATCGTGGTGGAGCGGCTGGTGGTGGCGCAAGACACCGGCATGATGGTCAACCCCGACGGCGTGCGCCACCAGGTGCAGGGCAATGTGGTGCAGGCGCTTGGCCGCGTGCTCAAGGAACAGGTGCGCTTTGACGCCGCCGGCGTGGCCAGCCGCGAATGGGGCAGCTATCCGCTGCTGACTTTCCCCGAGCTGCCGCCCATTGAGGTGCTGCTGATGCCGCGCCAGGAGGAGGCGCCGATGGGCGCGGGCGAATCCGCATCGCTGCCGGGTGCGCCGGCGATTGCCAATGCGCTGTTCGATGCCACGGGGGTGCGGCTGCGGCGCGCGCCCTTCACGCCGGAGACGGTCCTCGCGGCATTGGCCGGCAAGCTCGGCCAGCCAGCCTGAGGCAGGCTACTCCGGCTCGCCGTCCGGTGCATTGCCGCGCTCGTCGCGCTCGTCGAACTCGCTCATCTTGCGCAGCAGGTAGGTGATGGCCACCCGCTCGGCGGGATTGAGGTCGCCAAAGGTCTGCTCGGAGATCTTGTGCGCGAACGGCACGGTTTCCTCGATCAGCGCATGGCCGGCCGGCGTCACCGTGACCACCACCTTGCGGCGGTCGTTGGTGTCGTGCGAAACCGCCACCAGCTCGCGTGCCTTGAGGCGCTCGATGATGCCGCGCACGGTGGCCTGGTCGATGGCGGTGGCCCGCACAATCTCGCTGAGCGAGCACGAGCCGCGCTCGTTGACCGCGCACATCACCACGAACTGCGCCGCGGTCAGCTGCGAATCGGCAATGGTCTGCTGGAAGATCGCCACATGGCGCTGGTAGGCGCGCCGCAGCAGGTGCCCCACTTGCTCGGTGAAATCGTAATCGGCGGCGGCGGGTTTTTGCGCGGCGGTCTTGCGCGCGGAGGAGTTGGACACGATGGGCGGTCTGCAGGCATGAGATAAACGTGCCTGGGAGTATACCGAGTGGGGCCGCGCGCGGCGGGTTTTTTGCGCGTGCGGCTCCGCTCGGGTCCTGCCCCGGGACCCCGTGCCGTGCGCGGCCCGTGTTCAGGTACCTTCGGTGCCTTCAACTTGCCGTTCACCACCACAATTCGGGGCGCAGTCTTTTGGCCTGGCTATTGCCAGCAGCTCGGGGAGGGTTGCGGCCACCCGGCCAGCGCTCACCGAAGCCCCGTTGCTAGCATCAGTAAAAGGGGAGTGCGGACCCGTGGACGTGTACGCCCCGTCGGAGCACCCGTCCGGCCTGTGCATGCCTGCGGGGACGGAACCTGCGTTTGCCTGGATCTGCCCAAGCCTGGCGCCGTCCGTGTATGGATCAACCGGCCGTACCCCTGCGCTTGCAATACCTGCCGCGGCACCAAGCGCCGCAAACGATGCAACTGCTACTACTGCCTTCTTCAACGGTTTCATGTTGTTCTCCTGCATTCACACCAGAGAACCCCCACCTTCTCAGCAGGAAGTATAGGGTGCCGATGTGGACATAAGAACTGGCCCGTCATACGAAATAGTCATGCATGCCTTGGCGGTATCGAACGCAGCACGTGCGCGTGGGCGGGTGGCGTTCGATGCGTTGTTCCGCGATGTTCGAGCACGGGCTTGTGCGCCAGTTTCATCACGCAGTAACCGCAGCGTTCACTTCGACGGTGATGTGCGACAAGCTCCGGAATTGCCTTAGGCGGGCGTGGTAGTACCGCGGCCCGCGCTGGGGCGCGGTGGTGACTACGGAGACCACGGCACTCAGATGGCCCGGGCCAACGCGCCAGACGTGCAGGTCGACCAGCCTGTCGCCATCGGCCTCGATTGCCGCCTTGAGCTTGCCCGCAATGCGCTGGTCCGGGTTGAGATCGACCAGGATGCCGCCGGTGTCACGGATAAGGCCATAGGACCAGTTGGCAATCACCAGCGCGCCCACGACACCGGCGAGCGGGTCCATCCAGAGCCAGCCAAATGTCTTGGCCAGCAGCAGGCCGATGATAGCCAGCACGGAGACGGCTGCATCGGCGACAACGTGGATGTAGGCGGCACGCATGTTGTGGTCTCGGTGGTGTGCGCCGTGCCCATCCTCGTGGCCGTGGTCGTGCTCTTCGAATTCTACGGTGTGCTCGCTGCCGGCAAGGCCGACCACCGCGATGAAAGCATGCGGCTCGGCAATCTCAGTCGCGGACTCCAGGTAGCCGGCCTTGCGCAATAACGCAAACTCCTGCCGGCTACCGTCTGGCCGGATGGTGGTCACGGTCACCGCGTTGACCGGTAGCGCCACGCTTGCCGTTTCTGCCCTGAGGCGAAATACCGGTGGCACGCCATCTTCGAAGATGGAGAGCGCGAAGTCGCCCGCCGGCGTGGAGATATGCTTTACCTCCTCATCATCATGGCCATGCTCGTCGCCGTGCGCGTGTCCATGACCATGGCCATGGCTGTGCCCATGATGGTCGCCGCCGCTCAACAGCCAGGCACTCGCGATATTCACCAGCAAGCCGACGACAGCAATGGGAATGGCTTCGTCAAAGTGAATCGGAACGGGTGAGAAGAATCGCGCGACGGCTTCATAGGCAATCAGCAAGGCAATCATGGCCAGGATGATGGCACTGGTGAAGCCAGCGAGGTCGCCCAGCTTGCCGGTGCCAAAAACGAAACGCGAGTCATTGGCGTGCCGGCGCGCGTAGGTGTAGGCAAGCGCGGCGATCAGCATGGCGCCGGCATGCGTCGACATATGCAGCCCGTCCGCAACCAGGGCCAGTGAACCGAACACGCTGCCACCGACGATTTCGACAATCATCATGAGGGCACAGAGGACAATCACGGCCCACGTCTTGCGCTCGTTCTTCTCGTGTCCGGCGCCCAGGAACACGTGGTCATGGCCTGCCCCAAACGGGGCGTCGTAGAAATTGCTCATCGCGGGCTCACTTAAAGTAGCTATGCACAACCTCGATCAGTTGTTCCTTGGCGTCGCCCTCGGCGTCACCATGGGCAGGTTCGGCTTCGACAAGGTGCGTGCGGATGTGGTCTTCCAGTACCACCGCCAGGAGGCCGTTCATGGCCCCACGGCAGCTCGTGATCTGCTGCAGCACGTCCACGCAACCTTGCTCTTCCTCGAGTGCGCGTTCGATGGCATCGATCTGGCCACGGATACGACGCACCCGGTTCAGCAGCTTTTGTTTCTCGCGGATTGTGTGGCTCATGGCTTCTCCTCAAATATAGTATGGGGGAGTATATGTTATTTGCCGAGCAGGGTAGGATGACCTTGCAAGCCTCCGGGTCTTGTCCGTGGCAAAGGGCGAGAGCCGGAGCGGGTTGTACAAGTCGCGTCATGCGCACAATTTTGCTCGCCGCAGAACGTGGCTGAGAGTGCATCGCATAAAGCACGCGCGACCGCTGGTATTCGCGCGGTTGCGCGAATGGTTGCCTTGCGCAATGTCTTATTGCTGCAATACAGGGGCACTATCATTTGCCCGCATCAAATCGCAGCTAAAGAATTCTGAAGAAGCATTTCTGCGTTTGGACCATTGGGGTGGGCCACACGCCGATTTGATTGCACGTCCAACAGCGGCATTTCTTTAAGACGGCACGGATGCCACAGAGTGTTCGGCTTCAGGTGCTCGGTTCGGTGGACGTATTGTCGCGGGGTTGCCGGAGCCATCCTGAGGGATGGCTCTTTTGTATTGGTTGTGGACTTGCGTGAAGTGGGCCTGGCGTGCTTGCTGCGCTTTGTCCTCGACGCGAATCGCTACTTCTCGCGGCTTGGATTCGCGCCAGTCGAGCTGGCTGCTTTACCACTGGAATTACGAGCGTCTGCGGAGTTCTCCGTGACAGCTGGAAGCAGCACGAGACTCCTGAAGGTGGAGCTCTAGCGTCTCGACGCACGCACGGTCAGGTCTACCCCGACCCCCGACCCCCGACCTGTGTCACTGGGCCATCGCCTTACGCGCCTTGGATTCCGGACTACCTTCCACGTAGTACTTCCTTGCCCACCTTGCATCGGGCGCGAGGGTCAAATCCAGCTTGCGTGCGGGATCCTTGCCGACTTCAATCGCGATGGCCCGCGCGCGAAAATGCTCATACAGCCGCATGAATTCGGCCAGGTAGATGGCAGCAATTTTCGGACTGCGGATCTCCAGCAAGTTCTCGTCATTGTGGTGCAGTGAGTTTTCGCTCATGTTGGCCGAGCCGGTGTAGACGATGGGGTCGGCACCCTCGGCGTCGATGATGATGAACTTGTGGTGGATGATGACCGGCGGATAAGGCGGGGGCTGTTCACCCGGATAGACCGGAAGCTCAGGCTCGTAGCCGTCCGGTACCGCGTCCTTGGTGAAGTACATGCCGTCAACCACGTCCCGCTTGGCCTTCGAACGATGGTAGAGCTCGATCGCAGCCAGTTGTGCCTGCGTAACCGGCTTGCCAGAGGCGTTTGCCTTCAAGTGTATGGTACCGGTGTTCCGGCTGAGGCGGTTCACGAGGCCGAACATCATCTTGCCCTCGTCGCCCTTGCTGAAACACGCGTTGATGAGTGGTTCATCCGTTGGGGAGAACATACAGAAGAGAACCGAGTGCTGCGCAGCGCCGATTGCCGCGATGATGGTCTCGGTCTGAACCTGGCTGCCAGTCGGCTCGGGTGAGAAGATGGCTCGCACTTTGGTCACGCTGCCTACCTGGATGGAGGGCGACCAATCCTGGGTCAGACTGGCAGTTGCGGCAAGGCCAGGGTTGGAAGCCATGGCCGCGAGCCGCTCGTTGTAGAGGGCAGCTAACTCCTCCGACGCGAAGGTGTGTAATAGATTCGCCTGCTGTGTGAGACCCTCGGTCGTAAAGTTCGCAGAGCCCATCAGTACCCTGGCTGGCTTGCTGGCCCCTGTGTTCGTGACCAGAATCTTGTCATGCATGATGTTCGTCTTGTCCCGCGGGCAGAACTCAACATCGTGGCCCAGCTCACGGACGGCATCCGCATTCGGCGTCGGTTTTGCCGGCGCATTCCCTTGCTTGACCGGGTGGGCATCGTAGACGAGCGTTGCCTCATGACCATGGTCGGACGAGAACTGACGGAGCTGGGGAATGATCCAGAGCTTGTCGGTCAGATGATAGGCAGCACCCACTGCGACGGTGGCGCCGTCCAATACGGAGGGAATCGCTCTTTCCATCCCGTTCGCCAGCCACGTTCTGAGTTCCAGGTCTTTGTCAGGCGGCGGAGGCTGATTTGACGCCAACCCCATGGCCAGGACCTTGCGACTGAATGCTTGGGAGCGCATGACAGCGCGGTTGAACCACGTGCCCACACCGTCTTCAACATGCGCCGGCAGCTTAAGCTCGCAGATGGCGCTTCTGCCATCCAGCAGCATTGGCGCTGCCGGCGTGCCGACGACCGGATAGACCACGTAGGAAAAAGTGCCGGCGCGGTCTTCCTGCTTACCGGACTCGATGCGATTGTCCCACCACATGAACTTCTGGATGGGTGCGTCCTTGGACGGCACGTCGGGCTGGCCTGCCGGTACAGGGCCGTGAAACGTGTTCCGATTTGGAAGCCAGCTCGCCGCCTCGCGTGTTGTGCCCTCCGCCGACCAGAAGCCAGGTGTGCGTTTGACGGCGAACCCCAGAAAATCGTCGCGATCCTTGCCCTCCGGCCAGTCAAAGGCGAGCAAGACCAGCGTTGGCGACAAGTATCCCCTCACTTTTACAGGCATGGCTATCCTCGCAACCGAGTTGTCCATAGACGGTTGTAGCAAGCCTCTATGACAATTTTCGGACACGGCGGTGACCTGGCGCTTTACACCTGACCTCGCACCTGCGGGTGAGCGCCGCGTTCCTCACGGCTGCGAGGGCCTTGGCCATCATGCTCCTGGCGGTCAAATCTGCCGAAGCGAAGCGCCAGGGTTGGCAATACCAGCAGGTTCAGCACGGTCGAGGTGAAGAGCCCGCCAAGAATGACAATCGCCATCGGTCCCTCGACCTCGTTACCCGGCTCGCCGGACTGGAGCGCCAGTGGCAACAGTCCAAGCCCGGTAACGAGCGCAGTCATCAGGATGGGGGCCAGCCGCTCAGTCGCTCCCAACGTTGCCGTCTCCAAATTCCACGTGTGGCCCTCGACCTGCACCAGATGCTGGTAGTGGGAGATGAGCATGATTGAGTTGCGCAGCGTGATGCCGAACAGGGTCACGAAGCCGACCATCGACCCTAGCGACAGCAGTCCGCCCGTGGCAAACACCGTAAGCGCCCCACCCACCAGCGCGAACGGCAGGTTTGCCATGACCAGGACCAGGCCGCGCCAACTGCGCAGTGCCAGATAGACAAGGAGGCCGATGCCGGCGGCCGCAATGGCGAAATAGACCAGCAAGTCCCGCTGTGCTTGCGCCTGGGCCTGCGCCTCGCCCGACAGGGCGAAGTAATAGCCCTTCGGAAACTTCACGTCGGCGGCAATGCGTCGCTGAGCCTCACCGACAAACTGACCGAGCGAAGGACCGTTGAGATGCGCGGTCACGGTCTGCAACCGTTGGCCGCCATCGTGCAGAATGAGGTAGCGGCCGGTCGTTTGCGTGATGTCCGCAAGGCGGCTTAGCGGCACCATGATGCCGTCGGCATTGCGCAGGGGCAAGCCGCCCACCTGGGCCGGCGTGCGGCGAGATTCGCTGGCGAGCACCACCGCCACATTGAAGACGGCGTTTGCCTCATAGACCTGGGCGACTTCGGCGCCCTGGTAAGCGGTCTGGATGGCTTCCATCACATCCAGCGGTGCAAAGCCCCAGCGGGTCAACTGGTCCTGTCGCAGACGGATGGTTAGCTGGGGGATCTCGGGAGGAGACTGTACCGTCACCCCGGTCGCGCCCGGCGTGGCGCTGAGCGTGCGCGCCATCTGTCGCGCCAGGCCGTCCAGGATATCGAGGTCATTGCCGAACACGTTGACGATGACCGGTGCCGTGTAGCCGGAAATGGTTTCCTGGACCCGTTCGGTCAGGAAGGTTTCGGTCGCAAAGGTCAAGCCGGGAAAGCCCGCCATTTTGTCCCGTAAATCGGCCAGCGCCTGTTCCTGTGCCTCCGCATCCAGGCCAGGCTTCAGGTCGATTTCGAACTCGCTATATTGCGGGCCGAAGACATCGATGCCGCGCGCGGTTCGTCCAACCCGCTGCGCCACGCTCCGTATTTTCGGCACCTCCAGTAGCGCATGACTGACGCGCTCCCCGATACGCAGAGATTCTTGCAACGACGTGCCTGGTGTCGCCTGCATGTGGGCGATGAAATGCCCTTCGCGCAGCTCCGGCAGAAACTCCGTGCTGAAGAAGGGTAGCGTTGCCAGGGTCGCCAGCACCAGGCCGGCAAATGCCACGACGACGGCAATCCAGTGCTGTTCAACATGGGTGAGGATGGCTGCGTAACGGGCCTTGAGCCACCGGTAGACGCGGGGCTCCTCCGCGTCGCTGGTACGGTTGGCCAGCAATGCATAACACAGCGCCGGGGTCAGCGTGAGTGCGACCACCAGCGACGACATAATGGCCAGGATGTAGGCCATCCCGAGTGGCGCGAACAGCTTGCCCGCGACGCCGGACAAGCTCAGCACCGGCAGGAAGACGGTGGCGACGGTAAATGTTGCGTATATCACCGCGCTTCGCACCTCGGTGGATGCGTTGACGACAACCGTGATGGCGGGCAGCGGCGTCGCCAGGTGGCGGTTCTCGCGCAAGCGACGATAAATGTTCTCGACGTCGATGATGGCATCGTCCACCACCTCGCCCAGCGCGATGGCCAGTCCTCCCAGCGTCATCGTATTCAGTGCCACGCCAAAGTGGTGCAGTACCACGACGGCGGCCAGCAGCGAGAGGGGGATGGCTGTGGCTGAGATGAAGGCGGTGCGTACGTTGAAGAGAAATAGGAATAGGACGCTGACCACCAGCGCCGCTCCCACAACCAGCGCAGTGCGCAAGTGGTCGGTCGAGGCGACGATGAAATTGGCGGGCCTGAAGATGTCAGCGTGCAGTTGGATACCATTGGCCGCCAGCATTGGCTGTAAGGCTGCCAGCGCTGCCTCGACGTTCTTGGTCACCGACACGGTATCCGCGCCGTACTGGTTGCTGACCATCAGCACGACGCCCGGCTTGCCCTGGACGTTGGCGCCGCTGACCGGCAATTCCTGGCCAAGTACGACCTTGCCGACATCCGCGAGCCGGACCACGGCGCCGTTCTTCTGTAGCAGCACAACCTGGCCCAACTGCTCGGCGGTCGCGGTCTGGCCGACGGTGTTGAGGACAATGCGCTGGTTCGGGGTTTCGAGCACGCCCGCACCGCGGATGCCTGTTGCGCGTTGCGTCGCGCTGACCACGTCATGCAGCGACAGGCCAAGCCGAACCAGCTTTTGCGGGTCGACCTGGACTTGGTATTGCTTGATTTCGCCCCCGTAGATACTTACGTCCGAGACCCCGGCGCGACGCAACAGCCGGGGTTTTAGCGTCCATTCGGCGAAAGTGCGCAGTTCCATGGGCGAACGCGTGTCCGACGTCAGCCCTATCCCAAGCACAATGCTGGTCGCCGAGCTCAAAGGGGTCATCTTCGGCGCGCGTACTCCCGCTGGCAGCTCGCCCGTGAGGGTTGCCAGATGCTCCGCCACCAACTGCCGGGCGCGGCGGATATCGGTCTGGCCGTTGAACGTCAGGGTAACGACCGATACGCCCTGTATCGATTGGGACCGCATGGATTCGAGCCCAATCGAGCCGCCCAAGGCGTTCTCCACGCGCTGGGTGACCAGCAGCTCGACCTGCTCCGCCGAGAGCCCCGGGGCTTCCGTCTGGACGGTAACGAGCGGTGGCGTGAATTCCGGAAAGACGTCGAGTTTGCTCTGGAGCAAGGCATAGATGCCGTAGCCGAGGAGCAGGCAGGCGAGCGCAAAGATGACGCCGCGCAGGCGGACGGAGAAATTGACAATGGAAGTCAGCATATCGGGTCAGCGTGCGTCGTTACCTTGCTGGCCCGCCAACTGTGCGCGGGATTCCTCGGAAAGCAATAGTTGCGCGCCCCGGACCACGACCCGGTCGGCGGGCTTGAATCCTTCGGTGACGACAAAGTCCCCATCCTGCGGCGAGCGCGGGTCGACTGGCCGGCGCTGGAAGTGCGTAGTGTCGGACTGGACGTAGGCCCAGGGTTGACCGCCATACCAGACGATGGCGCCAGCGGGCACCAGCAGGCCGTCTCTTTGTGCCGACGATGCCGGGGCGTTTGCGGTCACGCGCATGCCGGTAGCCAGTGATACGGCGGCGCGATAGAAGTAAGCTTGTCCCGGGATGCTGGGGTCGGCCTGGGGTGATGGCGAAACCAGCCGAGCGTCGAACGCGGGCATGCCATCCGTGGTCACTTTCAGTAGCGCGGGGGCTGCTCCGGATGGCCCGGCCGGCAAGACGACGCGCAACAACACTTGGCGGCGTGCCACGAAGGGGGCAAGCTCCGGAGATTCTGGCGTCGATGCCCAGGCCGAAAGTGCCGGTCCGAACTGCTGCCTAGCTGCGCTGGCAATGGTGGCGACTGCCGCGCGTGCCGCATTGACTCTTGCCGTCGCCGAAGCAAGCACTGCGCGCGCTGCTTGCACTGTCTTGAGCGACACATTGCTTGCGTCTGCGTTGAGCGTCTGGAGACGCTCATAGTCAGCTCGCGACGCGTCGAGCGAAGCTTGGGCGGCGTTCAGCTCGGCAACGCCGGAGGCATAGCGGCTCGCCATTTCCATGAGGGGTTGCAGGTCGAGAGCAATGCCATAGGCAGTGGGTCCGGTCGTCGCGCCGGCGGGCGCCAGCGCATCCACCTGGAAGCCGCTGCGTGCCTGCATGGCAGCGTCGACCATCAGCGTGGTGAAGCCATCTGCCATCGTGACGCGGACCGAGCTCGGGACCGGCGCCTCGCTTTGCGCTTCCTTGTCCTGCTCGCCCTTGCTCAGCAGGAAACCACCCAGCACAAGCGCGGCCAGGATCGCCGGCGACAAGAGCAGGATGCCCTTGAGTATTGTTTTTCTTGTCATGCTCATTGGACCTGGTAGTTCGGGTTGGCGATCGCATCGGGAGCGGCGAGCGGACGCTGGATAGCATTTTCCAGACGGCCGATGGCCTGCTGCATCTGGAGTTCGGCATCCTGCTGCGCAAGCCGCGCTGCAAGCTCAGTCCGTTCGGCAAGCGTTAGCGCCATGCGGTCAATCTGTCCGGCTTCGAAGGCGCGTCGTGCTGCACGGAGCTGGCGGCCTTGCGCACTGACCTGCTCCGCATTGCTTGTCACGATGCGCTGCGTGGCTTGATAGGCTGCGATGGCGGCATCGGTTTCGCCTAGCGCCCGGGCTTCAAGCCGCTTGAGCTGGGCTTCGGCTTCCAGTCGTCGCGCCCGCGCCTCTGCGATCGGCCCTTCGTTGCGATTGAAGATTGGCAGCACGAGATTGGCAAAGTCGAAGCCAAGCTTGTGCAGGCCTTGGTCAAAGGTATAGCCAGGGCCGAGATGGATGTCCGGATATTGCCTGGCGATTTCCAGCTGCAACGCGGCCTGACTGGCCTCGTATTGCGCTAGCCCGGATAGCAAGTCGGCCCGGTTCAGCAACGCCTGCAGCCGGATTTCCGGGGCCGGGACCGATGCATGAGGTGTCCCGAACTCCGCAAGGTCGATATCCAGGCCATCGAGCGCGCCCGGCCGCAACCCAAGCACATTGGCTACCTGGATCCTGGCGGCGCCAGCCTGCCGCTGCGCGTCCAGCAAGTCCACCTGGGCCTGGATAAGAGCCAGGCGCTGCTGATTCAGCTCCCATGCCGAGGCCTCGCCCAGATGGACGCGCTTGTCCAGGATGGCATTCATGCGTTGGAACAGTGCCAGCTGCTGCTCGAGCAGCGTCGTGCGCGCAGTCGCAAACCACAGGTTCAACAGCTGGGTCCGTAGCTGGCTTCGCACGCTCCAGGCCACATTTGCCACGTCGTCGCGCGCCGCGCTTGCGAGGTGCGTCGCCTGGTCTATCCGGTAGCCGCGCTTGCCGGCAGTCTGAATCGGGATGTCCAGCGCAATGCCTAGCGTCCATGGCGAGTCCCCGTCCTTGGGATTCAGGGTGCCCTGCAACGGCAGCTGCAGCGACGGATTTGGCCGCTGCGCGGCGGTCGTCATGCTGGCTTCCGTGCTCGCCAGTCTGGCACGCGCGATGTCCAGGTCCGGGTTGTAATAGAAGGCGGCAAGAGTCAGGGTATCCGGGTTCCAGCGGGGTGATGGCCGGCCGGCGCTTGAGGGCGGGGAATGCCGCGCAATGAAGTCGCGCAAGCCTGCCGATGCTAGTGAACGCTCGTCAATTGTGTTGGCAATCGAGCTGGCAGAGATTGGGCGTGCGTCATAGTGGTCGAACGCACAAGCAGAAAGGATCGCGCAGCATACCGGGAGGAGCCATGCCCGGGACGAGGCTAGAATCCGGGGCATCGAGCCCGGTCTTGCCGTCTGCGTGGCATTTGCGTCATTCATTCCTCGGCTCCTCTGGTCGATTCCGTCGTCCGATTCAGACTCCCATGAGGTGAGCGGGTGTTGGTCTCGGGATGGTGGTTGGCAACAAGCGGGGGCGAGAATATGGAGCGAAAATTAGCGAGGACTTAGCAGGGGGCAAATCGAAGTGACTTATGCGGTAGTGCCCGCTAAGTCTCAGCTAAGTCTGCGCTAAGTCTCCACTGGCACGCTGCGCACGGGCATGCATGGACAAGCAACCGAAAACTGGGGGGCGGATGCGAACGCTACTGGTAGAAGATGACCCCCTTATCGGAGAGGCCATTTGCCAGACTCTGCGGGACGCGGGCTATGCGGTGGACTGGACGACGGATGGCCGTCAGGCCGCTACGGCGCTATGCACCCAGCGCTACGAGGTGGTTCTGCTGGACCTGGGGCTTCCCGGAAAGGATGGCCTCGAGGTACTGCGCGAGGCACGCAGGAACGGAAATGCGGTGCCGGTCCTCGTCATCACGGCACGCAGCGCGGTAGAAGACCGCATTGCCGGCCTGGACCTCGGCGCGGATGACTATCTGGTCAAGCCGTTTCACATCGGCGAGTTGCTGGCCCGGCTGCGTGCCCTCACGCGGCGGCAAGGCCAGGAGATCTCCCCAATCCTTTGCAACGGCACGCTCTCGCTGGACCAGGCCAGTCACGAGGTTTGGTACCAGGGGATCCAACGCCAGCTGTCGGCTCGCGAATTTGCGCTTCTGCGCGAGTTCCTGCTCCGACCCGGCGTCATCCGCTCCCGCAATGAGCTCGAAGAGCGCCTCTACGGCTGGAACGAGGAAGTCGAAAGTAACGCTATCGAATTCCTCATCCATGGAATCCGCAAAAAGCTCGACGCGGGCGTCATCAAGAATATCAGGGGGGTGGGATGGATGGTGCCAAAGGCGGGGTGAACCGTTCACTCCTATGGATGTTGTCCGTCTCGATCTGCGGCACGATCCTGGTCATCGGGCTCGTGGCGGCGGCGGCGTCGTTCTGGTTTGCCTTTGAGGAGGCGCGCGACCTGCAGGATGACGAGCTCAGGGAGATCGCCTGGCTGGTCTCGCCGGGCGATGCCAAGGCTCTGTCTTCGCAAGGCGGGTTTGCGCAGGCCGATGAGCCAGAGATGCGCATCTGGGTGCTGAAGGTATCCAAGCTAGCCACCCGCGTGGTCACGCCGGACCTGTCGCTGACCCTGCCGGGCGAGCTATCCGATGGTCTGCACACCATTGATTCGCACGGGGAATCGTGGCGCATCTACGTCAGGCCGCTGAGCGCGGAATATGGCCTGGCAGTCGCGCAGCGAACCTCGGCGCGAGACGAGATTGCGCGCGACAGTGCGCTGCGCACGCTGATTCCGCTGTTGTTCGTGATCCCTGTCCTGATACTTCTGGCGGCAATCCTGATCCGGATCCTGCTAGGGAAAGTGCAGCAACTCGCTGCGGAGGTCGACAAGAAGGGCGACACGGATCTGGCGCCGCTGGTCGCGCAGGGCGTGCCATCGGAAATCCTGCCGTTTGTCAGTGCGACCAACAGGCTGCTCGGGCGGTTGCAGTCGGCCATCGCGCAGCAACGCCAGTTCGTCGCCGATGCGGCGCACGAACTGCGCTCGCCGGTGACGGCGATGACGCTCCAGCTTGAGAATGCGCTGACTGTCGAAGACACTACCAACGCAGCCCTGGCTCGCCTCGCGCCTCTGGGGAAGAGCATTTCGCGCATGCGCTCCCTGGTCGAACAATTGTTGTTGCTGGCTGAGCAGGATGCAGGGCCGCCAACGGTCAGTCACGACATCGACACCAAGGCTGTGGTCATCGATGCGCTTGGGGAGATATTCCCGTTCGCGGATTCCAAGGATATCGACCTTGGCCTGGAGGTCGGTGAGGCGCTGACGATTCGCGGGAATCAGGAAGACTTTCGCGTGCTGGTCCGCAATGCCATCGACAATGCGGTCCTGTACACACCACCTGGTGGCAAGGTTGATGTACGGCTGTATCGAATGGCCGACGCCGCCATATTCGAAGTGGAAGACACGGGGCCGGGCATCCCCGAAGAGGAGCTTGCCCGCGTGTTTGACCCGTTCTATCGGGTTGTCGGGTCGGGGCAGCCGGGAAGCGGGCTTGGGCTGGCTATTGTCCGGAGCGCGGCGGCACGCCTGCGTGGCCACGTCAGTTTGCATACCCTCGCGTTGAACGGCAAGGCAGGCTTGCTGTTCGTGTACATGCAACCCCTCGCAGGCAATTGAAGGCGAGCCGGCATTGCCGGGATCCGCGCCATGGCGCGTGCCCGTGCGCCGGGCGTTGACACGTTCATCGAGGCGTTGACCACCTGCATCTCCCGCGTGGACAATGGGGCCAGCCTTGCCCTCTGTCAGAACCGAGAGAATTGCTGCATGCCTTGCGCCGTTGCCGTAGCTGTTGCCGCCACCTCCGGCAAGCCTCCCCTGTCGCAGCGCCTTGGGCGCGGGCGCATGCACGGCCCGACGGAGCGCGCCAGGCCGTTTGCCAGCCGGGCCGGCTATGCCAGCTTTGTCGCGGCGCCGTACTTGCTCCAGCGGGATATCGATCTTGGATGACGCCGACGCTGCTTCGCCGATGCCTCGTCCCAACACGAGCGACCCGCCGCTGCGGCTGGCGCGCACCCGCACGGCACGCGCGCTATTGACCGCGCTGGCGCTGCTGAGCCTCGGCGTAGCCATCCTCGGGCTGTTCGTGCCCGGCCTGCCCAGTACCGAATTCATCCTGCTGTCCGCCTGGGCCGCGGCCAAGGGGTCGCCGCGCCTGCATGCGTGGCTGCTTGGCCATCGCGTGTTTGGCCCGATGCTCTACAACTGGCACAACGGCCGCATGGTGAGCCGCCGCGCCAAGTGGAGCGCCACGGTGGCCATGAGCCTCTGCAGCGCCGTGCTGCTGTTCGGCATGCATCGGCCCTGGCTGGCCTACGGGGCGATTGCCTGCATGGCTTGCGTGCTGGTGTGGCTGTGGCGCCGGCCCGAGCCGGCGGCTTGATACGGGCGCCGCGCCAAATGCGCCCCAAGCGCCCCAAGCGCACTACGCGGTCTGTGTTTCGCGCGGTCTGGCCTTCTTTGCCGCCTTCACCGGCCACGCCAGCATCGCGGTAGCCGCCAGCGATTCCAGCGCGGCGCGCGACGCGCCATCGCGCGCCTGCATCGACATCCCCTGCATTACCGTGTTGAAGAATTTGGCCAGCGCGGACGCATCGGTGCCGGCCGGCAGTTCGCCGCGCTGGATGCCCTGCTGGATGCAGGCCTGCATGGCTTGCTCCTTTTCCTTGCGGCGCTCGCGCAGCGTGTCTTCGATATAGGCGCAGTCGGCCGAGCAACTGGTACCGGTCATCAGGAAGCAGCCGGCGGGGTTGCCCTTGGCGCTGAACAAGGCGGCCGCGCCGGCGAGCAGGCCGTGCACGGCGTCATGCGCGCTGCCAGCGCCTTGCAGCGGCGCGTAGAGCAGCGCGCCGTGGGTATCCGCATAGCGGTCCACGGCTTCGTAGAACAATTGCTCCTTGCTGCCGAACGCGGCATACAGGCTGGGCGCGGTGATTGCCATGGCCTCGGTGAGCGCGGAGATCGAAGTGGAGCTATAGCCATAGCGCCAGAACAGCGACAAGGCCTGGCCCAGCGCCTCGTCGCGATCGAACTGCCTGGGCCGCCCGCGGCCCGCACCGGAAACACTCTTTTTCATAGTGGTCATTATATTTTTCCGTTGCCAGTGACGCCAGTGGTGATTAGTATAGTGATCGTTCAATAAATTGCTGCGCCGCAGTCGCTCGCCATGATCCCTTATTCCCTGCTTGACCTGTCGCCCATCGTGGAAGGCGGCGACGCCGGCCAGGCCATGCACAATTCGCTCGCGCTTGCCCAGCACGCCGAGCGGATGGGCTACCGCCGCTTCTGGCTGGCCGAGCATCACAACATGCCTGGCATCGCCAGCGCAGCCACGGCGGTGCTGATCGGCTATGTCGCCAACGGCACTTCCACCATCCGCGTGGGTTCGGGCGGCATCATGCTGCCCAACCATTCACCGCTGGTGGTGGCAGAGCAGTTCGGCACGCTGGCGTCGCTCTTCCCCGGCCGCATCGACCTTGGCCTGGGCCGCGCGCCGGGCACCGACCAGTCCACCGCGCGGGCGCTGCGCCGCAGCGCCACGCAAGATACGGCCGATGCCTTCCCGCAGGACGTGGAGGAGTTGCAGGCGTACTTCGACGATCCGCGTCCCGGCCAGCGCCTGCGTGCGGTGCCCGGCGCGGGCCTGAAGGTGCCGTTGTGGCTGCTCGGGTCCAGCTTGTTCAGCGCGCAGTTGTCGGCCGCGATGGGCCTGCCTTTCGCGTTTGCCTCGCACTTCGCGCCGGGCTTCATGCGCCAGGCGGTGGACCTGTATCGCAAGACCTTCCAGCCGTCCGAGCAACGGTCCAAGCCGCATGTGATGCTGGGCCTGAATGTGTTCGCGGCGGATTCGGATGCGCAGGCTCGGCGTCTGTTCACGTCGCTGCAGCAGCAATTCCTGGCACTGGTGCGCGGCAGCCCTGGCCCGATCCGGCCCCCGGTGGACAATATCGAGCTGCTGTGGACGGAAACCGAAGCCACGCATATCCGGCGCTCGCTGGCGTGCTCGGTGGTGGGCGATCCGGAAGGCGTGCGCAACGGCTTGCGCGCCTTCGTCGAGGAACTGCAACCCGATGAGCTGATGCTCACCGCGCAGATCTACGATCATGAAGCCCGCCTGCGCTCCTTCGAGATCGCGGCGCAGGCCATGCGTGCGGTGGAATTGCCGGCCAAGGTCACGATCTGAAGCGCGGATTGCGCGGAACCTCTCAGAGGTGCTTGTAGAAGAACACGTCGCCGCGGTGAGGCTGGTTGACAGGCATCGACAGGATGATCGGTGCCAAGGATCTGTCCTTCGCCGTCCTGCGCGATCAGCAGCACGCGCTCGCCACGCGCGACGCCATCGGCCACGCCGCGCCGGAACTGCGTGGCCTTCTCGCGCGGCAGCGGCAGCATGAAGCTCACCGACGCGCCACCCTCCACGCAATCGATCAGCACGTCGGCCCGCGGCTCGATGCAAGCGGCGGCTTCACCGGCGCCGGCACGCCGCACGGTGATGTGTTCGGTCATCCCGGTCATCCGATTCATCGGAGAAGAGCCACCACGCGAACACTTGCCATCGGGTGATAGGCCGGCGTGCCCGCATGCGCGAGGGTCGGTGCTGGGTCGGTGCCGGTCAAGGCTCCAGCACAGGGACTTGGCTTTCAAGGGGCCGGCTTTCAACGGGCTGCCTTGTCAGCAGGATGCGGCCCTTCTTCGCTGAACAAAGGGCTCAGGCATGCCGCGGCGATCAGAACCTTGGCGTCAGCATGAAAGAAAAAAGCCCGCTGCCGGTGTGGCGCGGGCTCACTCTTGCTGTCTGGGTGGCTCCCCTCTCCCGCGTGCGGGAGAGCAACCGTGTCAAGTGGGGTCGGGGGAGAGGGCGGGCGTTGGATGTGGTGTTGGCCTGCTTGACGTCAAAAGGTCAAAAGGTCAAAAGGTCAAAAGGTCAAAAGCTCAACTGCTTAAAGTCAAAGGCAGTTTCACCTCCCCTGCGGGGAGGCGACCTACTTTCTTGTCTCGCCAAGAAAGTAGGCAAAGAAGGCGACCCGGATGCGG